>JAUIJW010000001.1 GCA_030431085.1 Bacteroidia bacterium | reverse complement strand
ATGTTTATGGTTTATTATATTGCTTATTGTAGGTTTTAAACGTAAATTGTTAAATGCTCGTAGTATTGGTTTAGGGGCTATAAGCTATTCATTATCATTAATTATCGCCACCGCTACTACCTACTTTCTTTGGATAGTACTTCAATATATATATCCCAATTATAGAGATATACTTCACGGATTTACCTATAATGGTCATTATTATATCGTAGCATTTATCGCCTTAAGCATTGGTATTTTCTTTTGGATCTATCGCCGAAAATTTAAAAAAACAACTGCCATTAATCTATTAATTACCCCCATTGGCATATGGCTTATCATCAACGCTTTTCTAACGCTCTATGTGCCCGGTGGAGGTTTTTTTATACTCCCCGTATTTATAGCCTTATCTATTTTTAGTATCGAGCTGTTTGCCCCAAATTTGAGCCATCGAAAAACGATACTTTACACGGCTTTAAACATTCCCGTATTGCTTATTTTTGCTCCATTGGCACAACTTTTCCCTGTAGGCTTAGGTTTAAAAATATTGTTTGTAAGTGCACTAATTACAATTCTAATTCTAGGTTTATTATTACCTATATTTTCTACTTACAAAAATCTTTCAAAGCTGGCTCAATTGTTTTTTCTCATATTTATTCTAGGCCTAGCTTCTGCTGCTTTTACGGCCTCATATAATAGCGATAGAAAAGCACCAAACAGCATTTTATATGTACTAGATGCTGATACTAATCAAGCGTATTGGACGACCTACAACCATCAATTAGACGAATTCACACAACAGTTTTTGGGTGAAAAACCTTTAAAAGGCACATTTCTTAGCCAAGCCAGCATGAGTAAATATAGTACAGGATTTACTTATCATCAAAAGACAAAAATCATTAATTTACCACGGCCTACAGTTCAAATTTTGAAAGATACTATTATCGATAACCTTAGAACTATTGAAATTGAAATCATACCTAACAGACCTGTGAACCGCATCGATCTAAAAAGTAAAAACACCCTACATTTTAAGTCTCTTGCCGTTAATGGAGAAACACTTAGGTCAAATCATGCTCAATGGTTGTTCAATACTAGTCAACAAAAACATATACTAAGTTATTACTTCACCCAAGGAGATCGACAACTTCGTTTAGCTTTTCAAATTGATCAACACGAAACTCCAGATCTTGAATTTTTTGAATCTTCATACGATTTATTCACCCATAAAAATCTTAAAAACTTAAAGCCCCAATTCAAACAAAGAACTCAAAACATGATGCCCATGCCCTTTGTTTTAAACGATGCCATTGTCATCAAAAAAGATATCACTTTTTAATCTGCCCTATCCTTTTATAAGCATCTTTTTATAATTTATAAAAAAGACCAACGTTTAAAACCGTCCTTTAAATTACTAACAAATAAGCGTATTAATTGCTATATTTGTTTCCCTCATAAAATCGCAATAAAATAGAATCAATGAAAACTATCAACGACTTCAATTTCGAAAATAAAAAAGCATTAATTAGGGTAGACTTTAATGTTCCGTTAGATGAAGAATTTAACATTACAGATAATACTAGAATTTTAGCCGCCAAACCAACCATTTTAAAAATATTAGAAGATGGGGGCAGTGCTATTTTAATGTCTCATTTAGGTCGCCCAAAAGGAGTTCAAGATGAATTTTCATTAAATCATATCGTTGCCGCAGTTAGCGACGCCATAGGAGTTCAAGTAAAATTCGTAAACAATTGTATTGGTGATGATGTTGAAAAAGCCGCTGCCGAACTTCAAAATGGTGAAGTTTTATTATTAGAAAATCTGAGATTCCATGCCGAAGAAAAAGCGGGAGATGTTGATTTTGCAGAAAAACTTTCTAAGTTAGGTGATATTTATGTAAACGACGCCTTTGGCTCGGCTCACAGAGCACATGCCTCAACTACTATCGTAGCTCAATTTTTTCCAGAGAATAAGTGTTTCGGATTGCTTTTGGCTCAAGAAATTGAAAGCTTGAATAAAGTATTAAATGATAATGAAAAACCTGTAACTGCTGTTATTGGCGGGGCTAAGGTGTCTTCTAAAATTGATGTGATTGAAAATATCATGGATAAAGTGGACAATATTATTATTGGTGGTGGTATGGCCTACACCTTTATTAAGGTTAAAGGTGGTAAAATTGGAGATTCTATTGTAGAAGACGATAAATTACAGGTGGCACAAGATATTTTAAACTTAGCCAAACAAAAAAATACACGCATCCATTTACCAATCGATGTGATCGCTGCTGATGCTTTTAGTGAAAGTGCTAATACCCAAATTTTTCCAGCCAATGATATTCCTGATGGATGGCAAGGTTTAGACGCTGGACCAAAAACCAATGTAGGATTCTCCTTTGTTATTGCTGATTCTAAAACTATTTTATGGAATGGCCCTGTGGGTGTATTTGAAATGGAAAAATTCGCTAAAGGCACCATAGAGTTAGGTAACGCTATTGCAGAGGCCACGGCTGATGGCGCATTTTCACTAGTAGGTGGAGGGGATTCTGTAGCCGCTGTAAAGCAATTTGGCTTGGCCGATAAAATGAGCTATATCTCAACAGGAGGAGGCGCTATGTTAGAAATGCTCGAAGGAAAATCTTTACCGGGCATTGAAGCAATTTTAAAATAATCTGTAAGGATTCCCGCTTTGGCGGGACTCTTTTTTTAGAATAATACCAAAACTTTATTCTTCTCTTTACCTTAATTAATCGAAAGAAACACCTTTATGAAATACACAAGCCTACCCAATACAGACATAAAAGTTAGTAAAATTTGCTTAGGCACGATGACCTTTGGTGAACAAAACACCGAAACAGAAGCACATCAGCAACTTAATTATGCCACAGAGCAAGGAGTTAACTTTATTGATACCGCAGAAATGTATCCTGTACCAGGTAAGGCCGAAACTCAAGGAAAAACAGAACAATATATTGGAACGTGGTTACAGCAGCAAAAAAGAGATAACTATGTCGTTGCGAGCAAAGTTACAGGTCCTAATCCTTATTTTAATTATTTGAGAGATAATTTAGGCTTTTCAAAAGTCGTTATTCACGAAGCCTTAGAACAGAGTTTAAGTAGATTACGAACAGACTACCTAGATTTATATCAATTACACTGGCCAGATAGAAATGCCAATTACTTTGGACAAAGAAATTTTAACGGCAATCAAAAAGAGGCATGGCAAGATAATATTAACGAAGTGGTACACACTTTAGATGAATTAGTAAAAGCTGGTAAAATTAGGCACTATGGCCTATCTAATGAAACATCCTGGGGCGTGATGAGACATTTAAATGAAAGTACTCAACATCAGCTTACGCGTTGTAAGACCGTACAAAACCCATATTCACTATTAAACCGTTTATATGAAATTAACTTAGCAGAGGTTTCTTATCGTGAAAATGTGGGTTTACTTGCTTATTCTCCCTTAGGGTTTGGGGTGTTAAGTGGCAAATATTTAAACGGACAAATGCCTAACGGATCAAGATTAAAGCTTTATCCTCAATATTCTCGATATTATAATCCTCAATCTGAATTTTTAACTAAAAAATATTTAGAGCTGGCTAACGAACTTAACATGAGCTTAGCACAATTAAGTTTAGCTTTTGTAAACCAAAGACCTTTTGTAACCAGCAATATTATAGGTGCAACCAGTTTAGAGCAATTAAAAGAAAATATAAGCAGCATCAACTTTGACCTAAGCGAAGAAACCTTACAAAAGATTGATGACATTCAAAAATTACAACCAAATCCAGCACCCTAAATAAGTTTCTAGCTTATTAAATGGCGTTTGAACCATATCAAAAGACATTTGATTTAACTATATTTTCATAAAAAATTAAACCGATTATTAGTTACAGCCATAGGTAGATATTGTCGTTAATCAATAAATTACTATATTTCAACCTAAATTAACTATTAACCTTAAATTTTTTAAAATGAAAAAGATATTAGCTTTTATCATTTTTCTTCTCTTTTTGTTACTGGCCTGGCTTAGTTGGGGCTGGTATAAAAGCAATATTGCTTGCTGTGAAAAAGAAGAAATTATTGCCGTTCAATACGGTCCACTTATTTTCGATTGCGCTTCAAGTGATCCCATTACAAATGATTTATGGGCAGAGAAAAAATCAGAAATTATTGCACTAAAAACTGATGGCAAAAAACTACTTATTGTAGGTCCTTATTTTGATGGGGAATCAGAAAATACTGGTAAAGAAAGAGCTCAAAAAGTAGCAGCTCTATTTCAGCCTGAGCTTAGTGCGGACCTGATAGAAATCGATGCTCGTAAAGCTGGCGATTGCGAAGAGACAAAAACAAATCTCATGCATGAGTCTAGATTTAAATGGGTGACTAGAAATGATGAAGTTATTGAACACCTGAATGAAACCATTGTGTTTTACCATTATGATAGTGATCACGAAGTAAAAAAAGCCAATATCGATAGTTATTTTGCTGAGTTGGCTCAGTTTTTAAAAGACACTTCTGATAAAATTATCATCACTGGTCATACAGATTCTGACGGCACAGAGGAATACAATATAGAACTTGGTTTAAAACGGGCCAATGAATTTAAATCGCATTTAACTGGATTAGGAGTTGATGAATCTCAAATTCAAGTAGAATCTAAAGGAAAATCCAGTCCAATGGCTGATAACAGTACCCCAGAAGGAAAAAGAAAAAACAGACGGGTACAAATTAAAATTATAGATAAAAACTAAACAAACTTTATACATTATGAAATTTTTACAAATAAATACCACGGCGTGTGATGGCTCTGACTTATTTTGGCCATGGTTTCTTTGGCTTTTAGCCGCTTTTATTCTCGGTTTAATTTTAGGATGGTTGTTACACCAATTAGCAGGTGGTAGTAAGACTACTGAAGAGAAACCAAATAACTATAAAGAAGACCTTACCAAAATTGAAGGTATTGGAGAGAAAATAGAAGCTCTCTTAAATAAAGATGGTATCTACAACTATCATCAATTGGCATTAACCTCTAATGCAGAACTACAAAAAGTACTCCTAGAAGGAGGTCCTGCTTATTCGGCACATCGTCCGTTAACTTGGTCTGCTCAAGCTAGACTAGCCGATGAGGGTCAATGGGAAGAACTTCAAAAGTGGCAAGATGCTCTTAAAGGTGGTGTGTAAATAAAAATCATACGCTTAAAACTTAAGTAGTATATTCACTACTGTTTAAAGTATTTCATAAAATAGCGGCAGGTTAGTGCCGCTATTTTTATAATATTCTTTTAATAAGAACATTATTATCCTTCATTGTTTAACAATCCCCTAGTATATACAAGTAGGTCACTATTTAGCGTTGGCCTAAAGCAGAGAACTACTTAATAGCACATAATTTCTGATAACGCTGCAAACCTATCGCCATCGTGCGCAGATTTTACAACTATTTTAAAATATCTAAAAGACATTGGATTGTTTAAGGTAATATTTTGAGTGGTATTTACATTTTGTAGTTCAAAATCTCCTAAACTTTGCCATGATGCATTGTCTTCACTAATTAGAATCTCTATATCCTTAATTGCTCTAGAAAGAGTCTGTCTTTGTACGAAAGCAAAGCCATTTGCAACTGTGGATTTTCCTGTATTTACAGTAATTGTATGCGGATGAGAGGCATTAGAACAACCTCCGGTCCAGCAAGAATGCCAATACGTATTATTATCGCCATCTAAAATTGCATCGGCAAGTCCGGTGGTTTCCTGGCCGCTGCTTTCTTCAGAACTTACCGCTTCTATAACCCAACTTTCTCTACTTATATATTCTTTTTCATTAAAATCAATAATTGGTATTCCATTTTTAAATTTATAGAAATAAGACAATGTGGTAATATCACCAGAAATATGATTTAATTTTAACCTTAAAGTATAAGGTGTGTTTTCTTTTTTATAAAAATCGCTTATTGGCATGCTTAGGCGAAATGTATTATTGGTGACTTCTTCTGCCCAAGATACAGCATCGTAATCGGCATTGTCGTCTGCCGGGTCATGATAGATACTAATATAATTTACCTCTGTATCTGTATGAATGGTGCCTGAAATTTTAATTGCATTATCTTGATAACTTGCCTGAATATTGTCTACACTAGCCGTTGCTCCAGTATAAAACGGGTTACTAAAATTATTAAAAAGTTGATTGTTATTTAAAATTGCACAGCTAGCCTTTGTTAAAAAGGTTGGTGTAGCACCATATGTATAGTTTCCAGATCCCATCAAGGCCGTTTTAGATTTGTTATGTTCTGAAACTTTTTCTTTATTGTGAGGTAAATTTAACCCATGACCCAGCTCGTGTAATAAACCACCAATATAGGTGGTTGCAGTTGTACTTAAATTGTTACTTCCTCCTAGAAACCTAATATCCATATCATCATAATCTGTAGCAAAACAAAATTTACCTAAACCATAATAAGGAGCATT
Organism: Bacteroidia bacterium; assembly: GCA_030431085.1. Classification (GTDB taxonomy): domain Bacteria; phylum Bacteroidota; class Bacteroidia; order Flavobacteriales; family Flavobacteriaceae; genus Lutimonas. The sequence continues at coordinate 45,881 of JAUIJW010000001.1, read as the reverse complement.
GTTATTTTTGGGATCTTCAACAGGAGTAATTACCAAATAATGGTCACTACTTGGTCTATCTGGGTTACTAGCATAATATTCCTTAATCTCTGTAATGATTTTTTGGCCACCTCCTTCGTAGGGATAATAGGATTCACTATACTTGCCTTTTATATAGTGTATTTTTACACGTTTTTTATCCTGATCTACAAGTAAGCTAAAGGTTTTTTCTCCGAAACCATTGTTTACCATATTTTGCTTAAAAAATTCTTGACCTTGCAGCAATATTTCACTAAGCCTTCTATGTGAATTTACACGTTCAATTGATCCACTTGGAATGAAATAAATAATGTTTAAATTGTGTTTAGATGGCGATGTATAATTAAAAACTTCTTCACCAGCATTACCTTCAGAAGTATGATCAAGATCATTAACCAGGTCTTCTGAACTACATGATGAAATTATAAAAATACTTAAAACACTAATGTTTAGAATGAGTATTAACCTTTTCACTTTGAAAATTTTTAAGTTCCAAATTTATATGGTATCAAGTGTACTTTTTCATCATAAATAGGGCATATATTGATCCGTAATATCATATATATTAGAAACACAAAGCAATTCATTATTTATGTTATTATGATTTAATTGATTTTGTTCATTCCATCCATATGGTGGTTAGCATCTATACCATATTCTTTTAAAAAGCTTTCAATGTCTGGACTAGAACTAGCCCTTTGCTTAAATTCTTTTGGTGTAACAGAGAAGTGTCTTTTAAAGCTTTTTGAAAAGTATTTTGGATCATTAAATCCAACCATATAAGCTGTTTCAGATATGGTATATCCGTACTGCGACATAAGAACCGCTGCTTTTTTAAGCCTTATCGATTTGATGAAATCTACAAGTTTTAATCCTGTGATTGACAAGCATTTTCTATATAGGCTTGAATGACTCATATTTAATATCTCTGCCAAATCATCTACTTTAAACGTAGAATCTTTTAATCGTTCATTAACAATTGAAACCAGCTTTTCTAAGAAAATTTCATCTTGAGATTTATTTATTTTAATTTCTGGCTTATTAATAAGTTCTTTACGGTATTTAGAAATAATATTCTCTTTTGAAGTAAGTATATTATTAACCTTTAACAAAAGCTCATTAGTGTTAAACGGTTTATTAATATATTCTATAGCCCCTGTTTCAAGTCCTTCAATTTTTGCTTTGGTAGAATTTTTAGCGGTAAGTAAAACAATAGGAATGTGCATTGTTAACTTATTGTCATTTAGAGCTTTACACATTTCAATGCCATCCATTTCTGGCATCATGATATCACTTATAATTAAGTCTGGAATATTATTCTTCGCATGATAAAATCCTTCTTTACCGTTCTCTGCCAACAGAATATTATATTGATCTTGAAATAAGCCCTTTACAAAACTTTGCAGCTCAAAATTATCTTCAACAATAAGTATTGTTTTTTTTGTATTATCATGCCCATTATTTTGCTCATTGACGATTGCTTCATTTACACTCAATAAGGTTGTACTCTTTTGGCTCGATGTTATTTTTTCATTATCTGCGTAACTGTCTTCAGATATCGGAATTTTAACCGTAAACGTAGCGCCTTCACCAGATTTACTATTTACTTTAATTTTACCTTTATGAAGTGTAACTAATTCTTTAGTAAGAGCCAAACCTATGCCAGCACCATTGGCATCAGTATTATTTTCTGATCTGTAGAATATTTTAAAGATATTTTTAAGCTCCTCTTTTTCTATGCCCTGCCCAGAGTCCGTTATCGAAATTTTAATTGCATTTTTTTTTCGTAATGGAAGCACCGATAATTGCACATTACCTTCCGAAGGTGTGTATTTAAAAGCATTAGAAAGTAAGTTGTATAATATATGTTCTAATTTTTCTTTATCGTACCAAGCATCGGTTAAATTTTTGGGACAATTGATAGAAAAGTCAATTTTTTTACTTCTAGCCAATTCCTTAAACGACAAACACACTTTACTTATATCTAAATACAGGTCGTTTGATGTTACCGATAATTTTAACCTATTTAATTCTCTATTTCTCGTTAAGGTTAGCTCTCGGGCTATTCTAGACAACCTTAGGGCATTGTTAGATATAATACTTAAACGTTCTTTTAATAGCATGTTGCCATTTAATTCTGCACGTTTTAACATATCTTCAATTGGACCTAGAATTAAAGTAATTGGAGTTTGTATTTCGTGAGACATTTTTGTGAAGAAATTCATCTTAGCCTCATATAGTTCGTTTTCCTTACGTCTACTTATTTTACTAATTAATAATTTTTTTCTTAAAGAATACCATTTCATTGCACCATAAACTAATAAACCTAGTAATATAACATACAAACCATACGCTAATGGTGAATTCCATAAGGGATTATCAATCTTTATTCCTAATTTCTTGGTAGAAATTAAGGTATCTTCATTCATTTCGTAAGCCTTGATTTCAAAAGTGTAATTTCCTGGAGGCACATTGGTATATGTCGCCAGTCCCTCAAGGTTTGTCGTTTTCCAATCTTGATCAAAACCTTTTAATTTATAAGAGTAAGAAAAGTTGGGATTTAAAATATTGCCAATAGCCGAGAATTTGATTGAAAACGATGATTGACTATTCTTTAAACGAAGCTCTTTTAGGTTGAAAATATCTGATGTTATTTGCTCTGGCAATATAACCTTAGCCGGTTTGTTCAACACCCTAATATCATTTATAAACAACCTCGCATCTGCTTTTTGTTTGGTTAATCTTTTAGGATTAAAATAGTTAAAGCCTTCTTTACTGCCAAAATATAAAAGACCGTCCTTATCTTTATACACACTTCTATACATAAAGGAGTTACTTTGAAATCCATCTGTTGTATAATACGTCTTAACTATTTCCTTTTCTCGATTAAAATGAAGTATCCCATTGGTAGTACTTAACCACAAATTGTTTGGATCTTGAATTGTCAAACCATTTACTACGCTTGTCTTTAATGAATTTATATGGTTAAAATCTAAGAATTTTTCCAATTCAGTATTAAACATAACTAGTTTTGAAAACCCATTTACAAACCATATTTCATTAGGTTTGCCTATACACATTGATGTTACCCTTGGCATGTTTTCATTAAAGTCGTTTTTAAAGTTTGTAAAAGATGAATGCCGTATATTATTTAAATCTTCATTGAATTTAAATAAGCCGCCACCCTGTATCCCTATCCATATATTTTGATTATCATCTTCAATTATACTTTCTGCAATATATCCTTTTAAGCCATGTTCGTGATTTCTAAAACTTGCTATTAGCTGTTTACGCGTATTATATAGGTTGAGGGCAACATTAGAGCCTACCCAAATTCTGTTTTTAGAGTCTTTAAAAACGGTTCTTACATCTGTAGCTTGTTGATTTTTATTGTTAACAACAGGTATACGCTTAAAAGTATTTTGTTTAACGTCGTACCGCCACAATCCATTTTTATAGGTTCCAAACCAAATGTTTTCTTCGTCATCCTCTGTTATTGATTGTACATAAAAGCGATGATTGTCTTCATTAAAAAATTGTTTTGGTAACCCAGCGCTTTCATCAACTATAGTTAGCCCTTCTCCATCTGTACCAATCCATAATTTACCAGCTTTACTTTTAAACATACTCAAAACCTCTACAGGTCTGTTATTGGCCGAACCCTTATGATAATGTACATTTTGGTTTGATTGAGGCACTACATCAATAGTACCATATTTTGTAACTGCCCAAATGTTGTGTTGGTTATCTTCATTTATATTTAAAATAGTATTGCTGCTTAAAGAAAACTCGTTGGCATTTTCTTTTTTGTAAATATTTATTTCGCCTGTTTTACTATTGATTTTGTAGAGCCCATCACCGTCTGTTCCTCCCCAAATATTATCCTTACTATCTAAAAATAGATTTAGGAAAAGTTCTTTACTAATGGCTGCTGCATTTTCTTTAAAAAACTCATTTTGAATAAAGGTCTTGCTTTGAATATCGTAAATCAGCAATCCGAAAGCTTCTGTACCAATCCATAATCGGTCAAAATTATCGGCCTGTAAAAATACAGGTGTCGGATAATCTGTAAATGGCCCAGTAAGCTCACTTAGCCTCTTGCTTTTAACAGAGTAATTATAAATCTTACCCTTATCGGTACTAATATAAACCTCTTGTGTATTACCAAATTCTATACTTTGTGCCTTAAGATCAATTCCATTTATATTTGGTATCGTCGCTATCATTTCGGCATTGGCATCTTTTAAGTAGTATAGGTTACCATTAGATGTCACTACCCAAAGGCTGTTATCTTTTGAATTAATGACGTTAACAGGCGATTTAAACAATGAAGAGTAGTCTATAAAGGTTCCTTGGCTAAAATTGTATTGGGCTAATAAACCACGATTGGTTTTAATCCATATATTTCTATCTTGATCTGCCACAAAATAATCAATGCCATCTTCTGAAGAAATACTAGTAAAAATTTCTTCTTTTGAAATAAAATGATAACTATATCCATTATACTTAAGTACACCTCCACCAGAAATCATCCAAATATTACCTAAGGCGTCCTGTGTTGTCTGACTTATAAAAACATTTCTATTATTAATTTGGGGAACAATATGTTTGAAGTTGATATCATTTTGACCAAAAGAAAAAATGGTCAAATAAAAAAAAAGAATAAGTAATAATTTATTTTTCGACTTACTACAACGCATCGTACAGTTTTCATTTTATAAAAAGACTTCAACATATTTTAGCCTTCGTAAAGGTATCAATATATTTTAGTCTGTCTACTGCGTAATCATCAGTTCATCTCATAATAGGTGTTCATTTTTTTCAAAATGGTGCAATTATTAGTCATTACCTCTGTATGACTATAAAAACAACCCTTTTTGATTAAAATCAATGATATCCTATAATGAAAAAACATCCACTTTTACACAAATAAATTAATCAAAATGAATTCAAGAAGAGATTTTGTAAAAAAAGCAGCATCAGTATCTGCTGGAATTTCACTACTTCCCAATCTATCATTCGGAACATCTTTATTTAACAGTACCAAAAAATTAAACATCGCATTTATAGGTGTTGGCTTACGTGGCACAAACCACCTCAACAATGCTTTACAGAGAAAAGATGTAAATATTGCCGCTATCTGTGATATTGATTCGAATCGAATTGATATTGCTCTTGATAAAATCAAAAAGGCCGGATTTAAGAAACCAAAAGTATATGGTAAGTCTGATTATGATTATCGCACATTGTTAGAGTTAGACGAAGTTGATGCGGTTGTGATTTCTACACCTTGGTTGTGGCATACTAGAATGGCAGTAGATTCAATGAAGGCAGGAAAATATACCGGGTTAGAAGTGTCTGCAGCCAATACCTTAGAAGAATGTTGGGATTTGGTAAATACGCATGAACAAACAGGTTCACACCTAATGATTTTAGAGAATGTAAATTATCGAAGAGATGTTTTAGCTGTATTAAATATGGTTAAACAAAATGTGTTTGGTGAGTTGCTTCATTTTAGATGTGGTTATAAACACGATTTACGTCATGTAAAATTCAATGATGGTAAAACTGCTTATGGCAAAGGAGTTGAATTTGGTGAAAAAGGAATTTCAGAAGCCAGATGGAGAACACAGCATTCATTACTTAGAAATGCCGATGTGTACCCAACTCATGGCTTAGGTCCAGTTGCTGTCATGGCCGATGTAAATAGAGGCAACAGATTTGTATCACTAACCTCTCACGCCACCAAAGCGGTAGGACTTAATAAGTATATCGTAGAGAACGGCGGTGCCAACCACCCAAATGCTAAATTAAAATGGAAACAAGGAGATATTATCACTTCTACTATTGAAACCGCTAAAGGTGAGACTATCATTGTGACACACGATGTTAATTCTCCAAGACCATACTCTTTAGGGTTTCAAGTTCAAGGTGCACAAGGTGTGGCCGATTTTGATTACCATACACAAAGAATTCATATAGAAGGGCGAACCAAACCTCACGCTTGGGACAAAATGGATAGTTGGCTAAAAGAATACGACCATCCGTTATGGAAAAAGTATGGGGCTTCAGCTACAGAAGCAGGTCATGGTGGGATTGACTTTTTTGTATTAAATGCTTTTGTTGAATCAGCTAAAGAAAATATTGCTCCTCCTATGGATGCCTATGATGCTGCGGCATGGAGTGCCGTAACACCTCTCTCAGAATTATCTATTGAAAATAACGGGGAGCCTCAAGATTTTCCTGATTTCACAAGAGGTATGTGGGTAAAAAGAAGAGCCTATAATTGGATAAAAGATACTTATTAACTCTATTAAATTAATTTTATGAAACAATTAGTAACCACTTGCTTCTTTGTAGTAATACTGTGCTTTACGCAGTTGCTACAAGCACAATCTAAAAATGTTCAAGGAACTGTTTTAGATGAAAATGGAAGTCCTTTACCTGGTGCTTCAATACTGGTCAAGGGCACAACATCTGGGGTATCAACAGACTTAGATGGTAATTTTATTATTTCTGCTAAGAACACAGATATTTTAGAAATTTCTTATATGGGTTATATTTCCCAAGCCATAACTGTAGGCAGCCAATCCAATTTTACAATTTCTCTAGAGCTAGATAGTGATCAACTTGATGAGGTAATTGTAGTTGCTTATGGTACGCAAAAAAAGGAAACCATAACCTCATCAGTTGTTGAGGTAAAATCAGAAGAACTAACGGATATTACTACACCAGAAGTTGCAAGTATGCTACAAGGTAAGGTTTCTGGATTACAGGTTTTACCAGGTACAGGTTCTCCTGGATCGTCTCCTAATATTCTTATTAGAGGTAGATCCTCAATCAACTCAACCAATGCACCTTTATGGGTTGTAGATGGGGTAATCATGGGTAATAACGACCCAAAACTCAATCCTAATGACATTGAAAGTCTTTCCGTTTTAAAAGATGCCTCTGCTACTGCTCTATATGGAAATAGAGGTGCAAACGGTGTAATTCTTGTCACCACAAAAAGAAGTAAAATTGACGCTAAACCACAGGTTCAAGTCTCAATTACGTCTGCGGTAAATCAATTTAACCCAGGTAATTTTAAATTGATGAACTCTCAACAATTATACGATTACCATACAGAGCTCGGTAACACCAATACTTGGTTTACAGAAGACTTGTTAGATAGAGATTACGATTGGGTAGATGGTGCCACTCAAGACGCATTTGTTAAAGATGCTTCAATAAGTTTTAACTCGGCAAAAGAAAGTCACAACCTATTTTTATCAATGGGTTATTATAATGAAGAAGGTACTGTTAAAGGTAACGAACTTGACAGATACACTTTTAGAACAAATTTAGATTACAAAATTTCTGATAAATTCACAATTAAGCCTAAAATTAATTTTGTCTTCGATAATAGAGATAATGTAAGAGAGGCCAATTTATATCAAGCTTATACCAATATGCCATGGGATTTACCATATGCAGAAGATGGCTCTGTGGTGAATGCAACCCTCTCTCAAGGAGATGATTGGATTGGTAGAGATAAGAGTAATTATTTATTTGACCAACAATGGAACTATTTTGACTCTAGATCATTCGACTTATTTACAAGTTTTGATTTTGAGTATAAAATACTGCCTAATTTAAGCTTTATTTCAACCAACAACTTCAGATATGGCACTTATGAGTCTTTTACTTATACAGATCCAAGATCAAATGCAGGAAGAACAACAAACGGATCTATCAACGATTATACCTATAGAAACTTAACAAGGTTTACCAATCAGATGTTAAAATATTCTAATGTGTTTAACGACAAACACATCTTTAATGCTTTACTTGCCTATGAATATAATGATGGTAGTTGGAAAAGCGTTTCGGCAACTTCAGAAAACGTACTTGTAAATGGAAAAGTTCAAGATGTTGGTATTGAGCCTGCAGTAATAGGTGGAAATGCTGGCGAGTTTGCACAACAATCTTTTCTATTTTCGGCAGACTATGATTTTGATGGTAGGTATTTTGTAAAAGGTTCTGTAAGAGTTGATGGCTCATCAGCCTTTGCCCCAGACTATCGATATGGTGTATTTTACTCTATCGCCGCTGGTTGGAATATCAATAAAGAGGCCTTTTTTAATGTAGACCAAATTGATTACTTAAAATTACGAGCTAGTTATGGCGCCGTAGGAAATCAACCTGGTGGTTTTGGCTATTTAGACTTGTATGATGTAAGATTTCAATATGCGGGTATCATTGCGGCAAAACCATCACAATTAGGAACTCCCGATTTAACCTGGGAAAAGGTTCTAGAAACAAACATTGGTCTAGACGCTAGATTCTTTAATGCGATAGACCTCACCTTAGAAGTTTACGATAAAGATAATTCAGGTCTACTCTACTTTAGAAGACTATCAGATCAAACAGGATATAGTGGTCGATGGGAGAATATTGGTTCTATAAACAACAAAGGGGTAGAATTAGCTATGGCTGCAGATATTGTTAATAATGAAGACTTTGGCATCAACGTTGGGTTTAATATTAGTCTTAACAACAACACTGTTGAAGAGCTGGCTGATGGTGCCGACATTATTAGCGGATCTACTATCATTAGAGAAGGTGAAGAACTAGGGACCTTCTATATGAGAAAATGGTTAGGTGTTGATCCTGCTAATGGATCTCCAGTTTACGAAGTAATCGATCCAGACACAGGTGAAAGTTCAACAACAAGTTCTTATAACGATGCTACTGTACAAATAGCAGGTAGCTCTAATGCTGATTTTATTGGCGGGTTTAATACTAACATTAGATATAAAGGCTTCTCTTTAAGTTCTAATTGGAGTTTTTCCTATGGAGCAGAGCTATATAATTCTTCACGAAATTTATTTGACTCTGATGGATTCTACCTTCAATATAACCAAATGGTATTACCAAATGGATGGACAAGATGGCAGCGCCCAGGTGATGTGGCAACACATCCTAAACCAAGAGTTGGTGGGTATGAAGGTAGCAACCAAACCTCTACCCGTTACCTTGAAGATGGTAGTTATTTAAGACTAAATAACGTGAGACTATCTTATAACCTCCCTAAACCTGCCTTAGATCGTATTGGTTTAAGTGGAATGAACCTTTTCTTAACAGGAGATAATCTATTAACATTTACAAAATTTACTGGTGTTGACCCTACCATTAATGATATTAGTAATGGTAACACCCAATACGGTTTTGTAAGCTTAGGATACCCTGTTCCTAGAAGATTTGGATTAGGTCTTAATGTGACATTTTAACTAAAAAAATATCTGAGATGAAAAAAATAACTTATATATTATCAACAATAGCAATCACGGCTTTACTCTCATCCTGTGATTTAGATAGAAGTCCTTTTGACAAAATTTCAGCAGAAGAATTGTTTGAAGACCCAGGTTCTGCTCAAGCGGCAACTCTTGGTAATTATGTATTCTTAAAAGGTGATAAAGGTTACGATGGCTGGTCTGACGATTTACACAGAATGTCTGAGTATGCTGGAGATAACGTAATGATTAGTGGTGGAACAACCGATGCCTTATTTTTCTTTTATAACTATCAAAGAACTCCCAACAACTCTAGAGCAGATAGATTTTGGAGAAACTCTTACCGTGCAATTGTTGGAGCCAATAGAGTCATTGAAGGTGTAAAAGAAGGTGAGTCTGCAGAATCTGATCAAGTGATTGGAGAGAACCTCTACATTAGAGCTCTTGTTTACTTTCAAATGAGCAATGTATTTGGCAGACCATACAATCAAGGTACATCTAACCTATCAGTTCCATTAAAGCTTACAACAGACATTAATGATTTACCTGATAGAAATACGGTGGGCGAAGTGTACGATCAAGTTGTAAAAGATTTGCTTAAAGCAGAGGCTTTAATGAGTATAAATAACGGCCCTTCTTTTGCCTCTAAAGAGGCTGCTCAAGCATTACTTTCTAGAGTATATCTATACATGGAAGATCATGCCAAAGCTATTGAATATGCCGATAAAGTGATTAACTCTGGGCAATATACCTTACTGTCAAGTAGCGAATTTGCTGTAATGAATACGCTGGCACCAGACAGTAATCTCGAGGCTATTTTTTCAATTACATTAACCAAGGGTATAGACATTCCAGGTAATGAAGATTGGTACACTATTGGTTCGTTCTATGCCAATATTGATGGTGTAGGTTGGGGAGAGATGTATGCTTCTCAAACTTATCTTGAGCTTGTAAATGAGAATCCAAGCGATTTAAGAAAAAGTTTTATTGAGCCCCAATATTTACTTGATAATAATGACCAAAAAATACCAGCCGTGTATTGGGTAGAAGAAATAGATGGTGGTACCAACTATCAATATCAATTTGCCAGAACAACAGATAATGGTGGAGGAAACATCACATTTGAATACAGCGGTAATACATATACGCTACAATCAGAAACTATAAATGGTAAAACCCAATACTATTTTAATGGTCCTAACGGGCGCCAAGATGTTACATTTGATTTTGATATGGACAAACGTAATGGCTATCCTAAGTTTTTTATCTTAAAAGCCTCTTATCAAGAATTAGACTTACACCTTTGGTCTCCAACAGTATCTCGATTGGCAGAAATGTATCTAAACAAAGCAGAAGCCCTAGCAAAACAAGGCTCAGACCAAGCTGCTTTAGATAACATCAATATTCTAAGAACTAGAGCCAATGTTCCAGAATATACCCTAGCCACGCTGCCAGCAGGCAAAACTGTTTTAGATGTTGTTTTAGAAGAACGCCAACTTGAATTAGCTTTTGAAGGTCACAGAAAGTTCGATGTTTATAGAAATGGACGCACAATGGATAGAAAGTACCCAGGTACTCACTTAAATAATGCAAACCCATTTTATGAAATTGAACCAACAGATAATGCAATTATTGAATTAATTCCTGAGCAACAGATTTTACTTCAACCATCATTAGAGCAAAATCCATAAGTATAGTAGAAGTCTTAATTAAAAACCAAGAAAGGTTAAACCCTTTCTTGGTTCATTTACCTTAAACAAACTATGACTCGATATTTAACACCTTTATTTTTCATCATCTGTACACTGCTAATGGTATCTTGTACTAAATCTGTAAATGATTTAAATACAGATAAACTATTCACTAGTGTACCCGTTGAAATTACTGGTGTTGATTTTCAAAATAAAATATTAGAGTCTGAAAAATTACATTATTACAAGTACCAATACATTTATATTGGTGGTGGAGTGGCTGCAGCCGATTTTAACAACGACGGGTTGCAAGATCTATTCTTTACCTCTAACATCTATCCTAACAAATTATACCTCAACAAAGGCAATTTTAAATTTGAAGATATTACAGAAAAAGCTGGCATTGTAAAACGCACAGGTTTTGATACAGGTATCTCAATTGCCGATATCAATAATGATGGCTTCGTCGATATTTATATTAATAGGGCTGGATGGTATACTGGCGATGAAAGATTAGCCAATATGCTATACATCAATAATGGTGATTTAACCTTTACAGAAAGTGCCGAAGCATATGGATTAGCAGATACTAATAGATCGATCTCTTCCACATTTTTTGATTATGATAAGGATGGAGATTTAGATCTATATATTACCAATGCACCTTCAGATTTTAATTTGTCTGGTGCCTTACTTGATTTAGAGCAAATCCCTAACCAAAAGACCAAAATAAAAGCCGCTAAAAGCTCAGACAAACTTTACAGAAATAACGGAAATGGCTCTTTTGAAGATGTATCTACAACGGCAGGAATTTTACCCGATTTAGGGTTTGGACTCCATGCCCAAGTGGCCGATTTAAATAATGATGGCTGGCCAGATATTTATGTAAGTAATGATTTTATCATGCCTGATTTTGCTTATATCAATAATCAAGATGGCACATTTACAGACCAAAAAGAAACCCTTTTTAAACATATCTCTTACTATAGTATGGGTGGAGATTTTGCCGATATAAACAATGATGGACTATCTGACTTAATGATAGCAGATATGAGTCCAGAAGATTATATACGTTCTAAAACTACCATGTCTATGATGTCTATCGATCGGTTTAATACCATGACAGAAAATGGTTATCATCATCAATACATGCACAATGTTCTTCAACTTAATAATGGTCAAAACTATGCCTTTAGCGAGATAGCTCAACTATCTGGTGTAGCCAAAACAGATTGGAGTTGGGCCACTTTATTTGCAGACTTCGACCTAGACGGTTATAATGATTTATATGTTACTAACGGTGTTTATAGAGATGTGGTAGACAGAGATGCCAACAATGAAATTAACAGTTATATAAAGGCCAATAAAAATCAATTATCCGAAAAAGATTTCTATCATTTTACACAAAAATTACCGCAACAAAAACTAACCAATTATTTATATAAAAACGAAGGTAATTTAACTTTTAATAATACAACAGAGGTTTGGTCTGATTTAAAAGAAACTTTCTCTAATGGTGCGGTTTATGTTGACCTAGACAATGATGGAGATTTAGATATCGTAACCAATAATCTCGATGAAAATGCCACAATTTTAAAAAACAACAGCATTGAACTTGGTAAGGGCAATTACCTTCAGGTTGTCTTTAATGGCACAAAAAATAACTCTTTTGGAGTAGGCACTAAGGTAACCTTATCTACCAATAAAAATCAATTGATTACAAGACAATTGATTAATAATAGAGGGTATTTATCTGCCATGTCTAATAAATTACATTTTGGATTAGGAAAAGAAGATCATATAACGAAGTTAGATATTGTTTGGCCAGATGGTAAAAAACAAACACTCAACAATGTAAAACCCAATCAAGTACTAACCATAAATTATAACGATGCGCCAACTGCATCGGAAGTTAAACATAAAATTAACCGCCCCCTATTTGTTGAACAACCATTTAAGGCAACTCACCACGAAAAAGTTTTTAATGATTTTGACGTTCAATTACTTTTACCTCATAAACTGTCTCAATTAGGGCCAGCTGTGGCAAAAGCAGATCTTAACCATGATGGTATAGATGATGTGTTTCTTGGAGGGGCACACAATTACACTCCAGAATTATTAATTTCAAAAGATGGACATTATCAATCCATTATACTTGCAGATTTTGAGAAAGATAAAATATACGAAGATATAAGTGCAACCTTCTTCGATGCCGACAACGATGGCGACCTCGATCTTTATGTAGTTAGTGGTAGTTATGAATTTGACGAAGGTTCTCCAATGCTTGAAGATAGATTATATATTAATACTGGTAACATCAAGTTTACCAGATCAAAATCTAGAATTCCAGCCCTTAGAAATGCAGGTGCAGTAGTAATTGCGTCAGATTATGATAATGATGGAGATCAAGATCTTTTTATTGGTGGTAGAGTTGTTTCAGGTAAATACCCTTATTCGCCAACAAGTACCTTACTCATCAATAATCAGGGAATTTTTACGGATAAAACTCAAGAATTCGCCAAAGCGTTATCTCAGGTAGGTATGGTCACTACGGCACAATGGGTAGATATAGATAATGATAATGACATTGATTTAGTTCTAGCTGGAGAATGGATGGGAATTGAGGTATTCATCAACCATCATGGAAAATTATCTAAAAGCTCGAAGTACAGCCAACTGGCATCTCATGTAGGCTGGTGGAACAAAATTCTATTGACCGATATCGATAATGATAATGATATAGATATCGTTGCTGGTAACCTCGGTCTTAATTATAAGTTTAGCGCAAGTAAAGAAAAGCCTTTCCATATCTATACCAATGATTTTGATAATAACGGCACAGAAGATATCGTACTGGCAAAAAATTATAAAGAAAGACTTGTTCCTGTAAGAGGTAAAAGTTGCACAACACAACAGATGCCCTACCTAAAACAGAGAATCAAAACCTATGGTGAATTTGCTAACAGCAACCTACAAGAAATACTGGGCGAGTCATTTGAGTCGGCCATTCATTATGAGGCAAATGAATTTAGATCTGGATATTTTATTAATGAGAATGGCAATTTTAAGTTCGTCCCATTCCCTATTCAGGCACAATTAAGCCCTATCAATAGTATAGTGTACCATGATTTTGACAACGATAATATTAAAGATTTGCTTTTAGCCGGAAATAACTATAACGCAGAAGTTGAAACCACTAGGGCAGATGCTGGTATTGGAATCTTTCTTAAAGGAAAAGAGGCTGCTCGTTTTAAATATATTCATAATAAAACAACAGGATTCTATACCGAAAAAGATGTGAGAAACATGCTGCTTTTAAAAGAAAAAAACAAGAAATCCATCTTGGTAGCCAACAATAATGATGATTATCAGAAATTCAAATTAAATAACTAACATTAATCTATAGTACAATGAAAACAACAACTAATTTGCGGTATTTACTTATTTTTCTTGGTCTTGTGGCATTTTATGCCTGTGAGCCAGATCAAGTTTTATATACAACAAACCAGGTTTTTAGTGAAGAAGATCGAATCATAAAAAAACCACTAAAAATAAATTCTTGGGTTATTTCCGATTTCAGTTCAGAAGAAGCTTCTGGAGAAGGAGATACCGGACTTGCCTCAGATCTTATAGACTCAAGTCTTGATACCTATTGGCATTCATGTTGGACCTGTGACCCAGCAGGAGAGCATCCTCACTATATTACCATAGACATGGGAGATGAATCAGAAATTGCAGGTCTCTACATCGCACAGAGGCAATCACTTTCTAGAGCGGTAAAAGCAATTTCAATTGAGCTTAGTTCAGACAGTTCTACATGGACATCTGCCGGCAACTTCGACTTAGAAAATACAGCCACTTTACAAGAGGTTGATTTTGGAGAAAATAAAACTGCACGGTACATAAAAGTAACCATAAATTCTTCTTATGATGGTAGTATTTATGCGGCTCTAGCCCAAATACATGCCTATAAACACATTTAATTAATATTAGCATTTTACGGATTCTAAAACAAAACACTATGTTGAATAAAATAAAAACATCAATGAAATTATTACTGTTATTAGCCTTCATACATACATCGTGTGATGCTGATCAAATTATATATCATGAAAAAGTTATCGATGACCGAGTTATCGATTTAGATTTACCCTTTACCGTACCTATAGGTGTTAATAGTTGGGTTGTAAATAGTATTGAGCAAGATGAAGCTATAATTTCTGATGCTGGAATTCATAATTGGACATCATTAGATGATGTTATTCGTACCTATGTATATACCCAAGCTGGCGAGTTAAACCTTGGTTTCAATATTAAATCAGATAAATATTCTGAAATTAAAGTTACAGTTGGCAACCAAACTGAGGAACGGGGAATATCGAACTCAGACTACGACATCGTAGGAGTAGGTACTTTTAATGTAGAAGCAGGATACAATATTATTGAAATCCAAGGTCTACAAAAAAATGGTAACTATATCGCCGATATAAATGATATACTTCTTGGAGGTTCTGCAACCGCAAACGGTATTAAATTTGTACCCTTAAGTAATCCACATTTTGGAAGAAGAGGTCCTTCTGTACATATGACATATACGCCACCAGAAAATAAAGATGTACAATGGTTCTATAATGAAGTGACTGTTGCTCCTGGTGAAGATGTTTTAGGCTCCTTTTTTATGGTGAATGGGCATTCTGAAGGCTATTTTGGAATGCAAGTAAACTCTAATGGTGAACGACGAGTATTATTTTCTATTTGGAGTGCCTTTGAGACAGATGACCCTAATCAAATTCCAGAAGATTATCAAGTAACTAAATTAGCAAATGGTCAAGGAGTAACTGTTCAAGATTTTGGTAATGAAGGATCTGGAAAACAAAGTTTTTTTGATGCCGATTGGAAAGCTGGCGTTACCTATAAATTTCTACTAAAAGGTGAACCATCAACAGTATCTGGATCAACAGACTATACCGCCTATTTCTTCGATCCAGAGGTTGGAAGTTGGAAATTGATCGCATCCCTAAGAAGACCTAAAACCTCTAAGTATTTAACAAGAATGCATTCTTTCTTAGAAAATTTTCATGAATCTACAGGGTATATTGAAAGACAAGTGGAATATGGTAACCAATGGGTATACACAACAGATAACGTTTGGACAGAAATGATTGAAGGTACATACACTGCCGATGCCACTGCAGCCAATGATGAAAGGCTAGACTATGCCGGTGGGGCTAATGGAGACAAATTCTATTTAAGAAATTGTGGTTTTTTTAATGATGCTGTGCAACCTAACGCCTCTTTTACAAGAACAGCATCTGGTACGGCACCAGATATTGACTTTTCATCGCTTCCTCAAATTACTCTTCCTACAGATGTAACACTTTTCGATAGAAGTGCCTGGTCTGTTGTAGACTATAGCTCTCAAGAAGATCAAGGTGGTGAAGGCTCTACTGGTTTAGCTTCTGATGTATTAGATGGAGATTTAGACACCTATTGGCATACTTGCTGGAATGGTTGCACCCCTACACCACCACATCATATCACCATAGATATGGGTTCAGAAAATACGGTAGACGGTCTTAGATTCACACAAAGACAAACTTTGTCACGAACCATTAAAAGTATTGAAATAGAAGTTAGTAACGACAACACAAATTGGATCTCATTAGGAAGCTTTGTATTGGCTAATAGTGCAGACAATCAATATATTGATTTTTCATCATCACAAACATTTAGATATCTGAAATTTATTGCCAAAGATGCCCATGATGGCTCTGATAATGCTGCCATGGCTGAAATAGAGGCCTATACAAAAAATTGATTATTATTTGAATTATAGTAACTAAGTTTGAGTTTAGTTCAATAAAGCCTCTATTTAATATAGAGGCTTTAATTAAAAAATGATTTAAAATTATTACAAGTATGATTTTAATTATTGGTGCATTTGGTCAATTAGGTTCTGTCTTAACCCAAAAACTGCAAATCAAATGGGGGGTAAACCGCGTAGTAGCCTCAGATATTACTGTAAATACAAATTATAAAGGACTTTATGAACAGTTAGATGCTACCAACTATAAAGCACTAGAGCAAATTGTTATTAAATACAGAATAACAGAAATTTACCATCTAGCGGCTATATTATCTGCAAACGGTGAAAAAGATCCACTTCGCAGCTGGGACATAAATATGACTTCATTATTGAATGTTTTAGAAGTTTCAAGAACACAGAGAATTCACAAAATATTTTACCCAAGTTCAATTGCAGTTTTTGGACCTAATGCCGATTCGGTCAATACGCCTCAGTCTCCAAATTTAACACCAGAAACCATCTATGGCATGAGTAAAGTTGCTGGTGAAAACTGGGTTAATTATTACCATAAAAAATACGGTTTAGATATCCGTTCATTGCGATATCCTGGTATAATTGGTTATCAATCATTTCCTGGTGGTGGTACAACAGATTATGCCGTTGATATTTATCATAAAGCCATCAAAAATGAGCATTTTCTGTGTTTTTTAAATAGCTCTACTCAATTACCCATGATGTTTATGGATGATGCCATAAGGGCAACTATTGAATTGATGGATGCTCCTAAAGAAAAAATTACGGTAAGAACATCATACAATTTGGCAAGTATGAGCTTTACACCAAAAGAGCTTGTAAAAAGTATACAGAAATATTATCCAAATTTTAAAATTACTTATCAACCAGACTCTAGGCAAAATATTGCTAATTCGTGGCCCAAAAGTATTGACGATTCTAAAGCCAGAGTTGATTGGGGATGGCAATCCTACTTTGATTTAGATCAAATGACAAAAATAATGATTGAAAAACTAAGCGAATATTATAGTATTGCTACAGTATAGAAAAAATGTACGGAATCATTAAAAAACATATACAGCATGAATTACAAATCATAAAAGACAATGGTTTGTATAAAGAAGAACGGATTATTACAACCCCACAAGACACACAAATCAAGGTAGAATCTGGTGATGAAGTCATTAATTTTTGCGCCAATAATTATTTAGGTTTATCGAATAACCCAGAGGTAATACAAGCCGCCAAAGATAGTATGGATCAATATGGTTATGGCATGTCTTCTGTAAGATTTATTTGTGGAACGCAAGAAATTCACAAACAACTAGAGAAAAAAATCGCACAGTTTTTTCATGGAGAAGATACTATTTTATATGCCGCAGCCTTCGATGCCAACGGTGGTGTTTTTGAGCCTTTACTTTCTCATGAAGATGCTATAATTTCAGATGCACTCAACCATGCTTCAATTATTGATGGTGTCCGTTTGTGTAAGGCATCACGATATAGGTATGCCAACAATAACATGACCGACTTAGAATCAAAATTAATTGAAGCCAGTCAAAAAAATCACAGATTTAAAATTATCGTGACAGATGGCGTATTTTCAATGGATGGTATTGTGGCCAAATTGGATGAAATTTGTGATTTAGCCGATAAGCATAACGCCCTGGTAATGGTTGATGAATGTCATGCTGCTGGTTTTATTGGAAAAACTGGTCGAGGTACCATAGAATTAAAACAAGTTCTTGATAGAGTTGATATTGTAACGGGCACTCTGGGGAAGGCCTTAGGTGGTGCTATGGGAGGGTATACAACAGGTAAAAAAGAAATTATCGAATTACTTCGCCAACGATCTCGCCCCTATCTGTTTTCAAATTCTCTAGCACCAGCAATTGTTGGAGCAACCCTAAAAGTATTCGAACTTATAGAACAAGACACCTCTCTAAGAGATCAGTTAGAAATTAATACTCTATATTTTAGAACAGAAATGGCCAAAGCTGGATTCGACTTGATAGGTGCAGATTCGGCTATTGTTCCTATCATGGTCTATAATGCGCAATTATCTCAAACTATGGCAAACGAATTGTTAAAAGAAGGAATTTATGTTGTGGGGTTCTTTTACCCCGTCGTTCCGGAAGGAAAGGCAAGAATTAGAGTGCAATTATCTGCCGCTCATACAAGAGTTCAATTAGATAAAGCCATTAATGCCTTTATTAAAATTGGAAAAAAATTAAATATCATTTAATCTATACCAAAATGAATAAGCCAACATTAGTAGTACTCGCTGCCGGCATGGGAAGTCGATATGGAGGATTAAAACAAATAGACGTGTTTACACCAGAGGGAGATACAATTATTGATTTTTCAATTTATGACGCCCTACGGGCGGGTTTCGGAAAGTTTGTTTTTATCATTCGAAAAAGTTTTGAGAAAGAATTCAAAGAAATTTTTAATCCTAAATTAAAAGGTATTGCTGAAGTTGAATATGTTTACCAAGAACTAGAAAGTGTTCCAAAAAAATACATCAATCCTAACAGAGTAAAACCATGGGGTACAGGCCATGCCTTATTAATGGCTAAGAACGTTCTTAAAGAAAATTTTGCTGTGATTAATGCCGACGATTTTTATGGTCAAGAAGCGTTTGAGGTTATGGCTAAATCTTTGATGGAAACCGATAAAAATTCGTACAACTTCTTAAGTATGGCCTATTTATTAAAAAATACTGTTTCAGATTATGGCTTTGTTTCTAGAGGTGAATGTCAAGTGAATGCACATGGCTATTTGGATAATGTGGTAGAAAGAACACATATCGAAAAAGTTAATGGTAGTATTATACGTAAAGATGAAGACGGATCTACAACCCTTATAGATGAAAACACAATTGTTTCTATGAATTTTTGGGGCTTTACTCCCAAATTTTTTGAATTTGGAAGTGAATTATTTAATACATTTTTAGAACAAAATAAATCTAACCTAAAAGCTGAATTCTACTTACCACTTATTGTCAATGATATTATTAAGTCTGGTAAAGCGAAAATCAAAGTTTTAAAGTCTGGTGCCAAATGGTTTGGTGTAACCTATAAAGAAGATAAAGCCATTGTTCAAAAAGCTATTGAAGAGCTAAAAATCAATAAGATATACCCTAAAAACTTGTACTAAAATGTTTATCGATCAAATCAAAAGTGTATTTAATGAATTTGAGCATAAGGCAGAGTTTAAATCTTATAAAGAATTGGCTTCAGGGCATATTAATGATACTTATTTAATAAAAGCACTTAACAAACCTCATTTTGTTTTACAACGTATCAATCATGGTGTATTTAAAGATGTCCCAGGACTTATTAAAAACAAAGTTCTTGTAAGTCAGCATATCCGTCATAAGTTAAAAGCGGCCTCAAAAAAGAAGCAAAAACGAGCTGTTCTTACGTTTCTAAAAACCAAATCAGGAACCGATTACTATAAAGACAATCAAGGTAATTATTGGAACCTCATGTATTATATAGATAAAAGCATTACCCATGACATAGTTACCAGTAAAAAAATAGCATATCAAGGTGGGAAACTACTGGGGAAATTTTTAACATTAACAAGTGATTTTGATGCCAATCAACTTGTAGAAGTGATTCCAAAATTTCATGACATGTCTTTCCGATTTAACCAATTTGAGAGTGCTCTTCAAATGGCCTCTATTGAAAGGCTAGAAAATGCCAAGTTTTATATTGATCAAGCTAAACTGCTTAAAGAAGAAATGTGTATTCTTCAAAAACTTAAAGAATCTGGGCAGATTAAAACCAGAGTCACTCACAATGATACCAAAATATCTAATGTTCTTTTTGATAAAAGAAATAAGGGCCTTTGTATGATTGATACTGATACTGTTATGCCGGGCATCATACACTACGATTTTGGTGATGCGATTAGAACGATATGTAATACGGCACAAGAAGATGAAAAAGATCTTAATTTAGTGGCATTTAATGTAAAGTATTACAAAGCTTATCGAAAGGGATTTTTAAAACAAATGAAATCCACAATCACACCACTTGAATTGAAATACCTGCCATTAGCTGCAAAAACGATGATCTTTATCATGGCCCTGCGCTTTTTAACAGATTACCTCAATAATGATGTATACTATAAAGTAAAATATTCTGAACATAATTTAGACCGATCAAAAAATCAATTTAAACTTTTAGACAGTTTAAATAAGCACATTAACAACTTGTAAAAGTTTTTGATAAAATCAGAATACGGACTCTTACTCCACCTATATTATTGTCTAAAATCTATTGAGGCAGTAATTCTAGAGTTACCAAATAGGCACAATGATCTGAGGCTATGGTATCGCAAATTACTTCTCGTTTTATAACTTTCCAACGATGTTTTGGGTAAAACATAACATAGTCAATTTTTATTTTTGGATTTGTCGATGGATAGGTCGCTTTAGGTTTTTTCTTGTTGTAAGAGCTTACCCAGAATTGTTCTAAAATAGAAATCGCCTTACTCTGAGGTACATCATTTAAATCTCCTGCTAAAATGGTAGGATACTTACTTAAAACGCCAATTTCATTTAGTTTTTTGGCTTGGGAAATACGATCTTTTTCGTCTTTTAAATGATCTAAATGGGTACCTATAAATGCAATGGTATCTTTGGTTGGTAATTCAACCACGGTTTGTAAAGCGGCCCTAGGCTCATTACCCGGAGTATGGGGCAAGGCAAAATTTTTACTTTTAACTAAGGAGTATTTGGTCAAGATACCTTCACCATACTCGCCACCATCATAATACATAGCCCTACCAAATAAAGGCGTCATTTGGGTTCTCCAACCAAGTTCTGTAACTAAATCATATCTTTTGGCACGTTTCGTTTTAAAATCAACTTCTTGGAGCGCTACAAAATCTGGTTTAGAATTTTTAATTACGTTAGCCAATTTCCCTAAATCGAAATCACCAGTTGTTGTATACCCATGTAGGATGTTAAACGACAAAATTTTGATTATAGACTGATTGGTTTGCGACCACAGCAATTGTGATAATAAAACGACAAAAACAAATAACTTTTGCCTCATACTCTAACGATTAATATCCTAATTTTTTACGCACTCTATCAATCACTTTATTAGCAACGAGATGGGCTTTTTTTGCTCCAATTTCTAGCGCTTTATCAATTTCTGCAACATTTTCCATATAAAACTGGTACTGCTTTCTTTCTTGCTCAAAACGCTTTAAAATTAGCTCGTAAAATGCTTGTTTGGCATGACCATAACCATAATTACCTGCCAAATACTTGTGTCTCATTGCTGTAGTTTCTTCTTCAGAAGCTACAAGTTTATATAGCGCAAACAAATTACAGGTCTCTGGATTTTTCGGTTCTTCAAGAGGCGTTGAATCTGTTTGAATTTTCATGATTTGTTTTCTCAGCTTTTTCTCTGGTAAGAATATATCTATAATATTACCTTTAGATTTACTCATTTTACTACCATCTGTTCCTGGCACATACATACTACCTTCTTGAATTTTCGCTTGAGGCGGAACCAAGGTATCTCCCATTTGATGGTTAAACCTATTGGCAACATCTCTCGTAATCTCAAGATGTTGTAGCTGATCTTTGCCCACGGGTACTATATCTGCATCATATGCTAAAATATCTGCTGCCATTAACATCGGGTAGGAAAATAACCCTGCATTTACATCTTCTAAACGGTCTGATTTATCTTTAAAACTATGTGCTAAAGTGAGTCGTTGATACGGAAAAAAACAGCTCAAATACCAAGTTAATTCTGTAACCTGTGGCACATCGCTCTGACGATAAAACACTACTTTATTAAGATCTAAACCAAATGCCAACCATGTGGCTGCTACACTATAGGTGTTCTCTTTTAAAGTCTTGGCATTTTTAATTTGTGTAAGAGAATGCATATCTGCAATAAAAAGAAAAGACTCTTCTTGGGCTTTATTAGCCATTGAAATGGCTGGTATTATGGCTCCCAATAAGTTTCCTAAATGTGGTGTTCCAGTGCTTTGAACACCGGTTAAAATTCTTGGCATTTTTACTTATTTTATATCAATAGCAAAAATAATTATTTAAAAATAACCACTACTAAAAAGCACAAAAAAAGCGGCTAAAACCGCTTTTAAATTTATTTTTTAAATAATCCTGCGACAAAAAGAATGACGACGGCTCCAACAACTCCGGTTATTAAAGAGCCCACAACTCCATCTCCAGTACTCATTCCTAAAGCTCCAAATAGCCAGCTCCCAACAGCACCACCTACAATCCCTAAAAGGATATTAATTAAAAGGCCAAAGCCTCCTCCTTTCATAATGTTGCCGGCTAACCAGCCAGCAACTGCACCAACAATAATTGCGTAAAGTATACCCATAAGTTTAAATAAGTTTGGTTAGTTAATGGTTTAAATGTACATAAAATATTTTTATTAAACAACCTTTAAATCTAACTTTCAATAAGTTATCATTTTTTCTTTTTCATTCGTTTGACCTAATAAAATTAATATTTTTGACGTCATGAATCTTTTAAAGAATTTATTCATCATATTTTGGAGGCTTTGGTTCTATGCATGGATGCTAGGTACTATTGCTTTTATATTACCTTTTTTGCTGATTGTAATCTCAAATGAGCAATGGTACCCTACTTTTTTTAAAATTGCTCGAGCTTGGGGGAAAACCATCCTCTTTATCATGGGTTTCAAGGTACAAATTGATCAAGATGATGCTTTTGATAGTGATAAAAGTTTTGTGTACTGTCCCAATCACACCTCTATGATAGATATTATGCTCATGCTTAGTATTATTAAAAAACCTTTTGTATTTATTGGTAAAAAAGAGCTCTCAAAAATTCCAGTTTTCGGGCATATTTATAAAAAAACATGCATTTTGGTAGATCGAGATGATAAAAACAGTAGGCTGGCTGTGTATGAGGCTGCGCAACAAAAAATGAAACGCAATTATAGTATTTGTATTTTTCCCGAGGGTAAAGTACCCGATGATGAAACAATAGCATTAGACACATTTCAAAATGGGGCTTTTAGATTGGCCATAGAGCATCAAATCCCTATTCTGCCTATTTCATTTTTCGACTCTAAGCGATATTTTTCATATACTTTCTTCAGTGGTTCACCCGGCACCTTAAGGGTCAAAGTCCATCCCCCTATCGTTACTAAAAATTTAGAACTAAAGGATAAGAATAGGTTAAAGCTAAAGACCAGAGAGATATTACTCAATAGTTTAAAAAGCGATGCACTTTATACGCAAAGTTGTTATCCCAAAAATTAGCTTATGGATTTTTACCCCTATAAAGAAGAACGAATCAATATTGTGTCTCATGCCATTGGTTTAGGATTAAGCCTAATAGGCTGGATTATTTTGCTCCATCAATCTATATCCAGCAAAAATGGCTTAGCAGTGGTTTCATTTTTTGTTTAAGGATTAAGTCTTGTGGTATTATTTGCTGCTTCCACATTTTATCATCGATCTAAAAACCTTGAGCAACGACAAAAATTAAAAATTCTAGATCATGCTGCCATTTACTTTTTAATAGCTGGCACCTATACACCCTTTTGCCTTTTGGTACTTAAAGACACTGTTGGATGGATTATTTTTGGTTTAACATGGTTTATCGCCATTGTAGGAATTATCCTAAAGCTATTCTTTACTGGGCGCTTTATTAAAATTTCTACTGCATCTTATATTCTTATGGGTTGGTTAATTATTTTTGCGATTGGCCCACTAATTGAGAATCTACCAACTGCTGGCCTTTTTTGGTTATTCTTAGGAGGTGTGTTTTTTACACTAGGAGCTATCATTTATATGTTTAAAAAAATAACCTATACACATGCTATTTTTCATATACTGGTATTGCTGGCTTGTATGTGCCATTATATAGCAGTATACCTGTATGTATTACCATTTATTTAAAGAATTGTTTTGCTTCATTAAAAACGTTTTCTAGAAGTATGGGGTTAACTTCTTCTAGAGTAAAAAAAGGAATAGATTTTACCATTTTTCGATCATTACCTCCTACTAGACTTTGGTGAGTCATTTGGTTTCCTTTAATAAAGCATACATCTACAAATTGACCTTTACGCCTTACCTCTGTATTAGATTTGGCAATATTAAAGTAGCAAAATGGCTTATTCTTATAATAATAAAAGGGCAATCGGTATTTAAACCTTTCGTCGATGTTTGATAGAGTTTTAAAAAGAATTTGCCTTACATACAACATTATGGAGATGTAAGGCTCGTTCTGTTCAATGATAAATTTCTCGGCAGGTTGCATGTATTCAATACCCGATTATCCGCACTTTGATTGGCCACAACTAACGCATTTCAGGCAGCCTTCAGAATAAATCAACCCATCTGGGTCTCCACATTCTTGACATTTTCTATCGGCTGCAGCAGCCCCATCTGGCACAAATCTTTTTAAGGCTCTAGACACACCGTTCTTCCATGTATTGATATGATCATCATACATATTCAAATTTTGAATTAAATCAACCACATAAGGCATTGGCATACCATGGCGCAGAATACCCGATATTAATTTGGCATAATTCCAATATTCTTTATCAAAAGATCTAGACAAACCTTCTATGGTAATTTTATAACCATCTCTATCCATATATTGAAAATCATACCTGGCCTGTTTATTGGAGTCTTTACTTTTTATAACCCAACCTTTTTCTAGCCATTGTGGTAGATTAAAAGCATCTTTCATTTTTCCTGTAAAGATCTCATAAGGTCTACCATCGATCAAACCAACAACCGCCAGCCATTTCTCTGATTCGTTATGAAATCTAATAACTTCTGCTTCTATTTTATTTGGTCTTTTTTGAAATAGCTGCCCTTCATTATAATTTGGTGTATTTTCTTTTTTGTCATCTTTAGATTCTGCCACCAAAATGCCACTTCTTGATCCATCACGATACACGGTGATTCCTTTTAAACCATTTTTCCAAGATTCTAGGTATATTTTACCTACCAATTCTTCACTTACATCAGAAGGTAGATTGATGGTAGAACTTATAGAATGTGTAGTATATTTTTGCACTAAAGCTTGCATTTTCACGCGCTTTTCCCAATCAATTTCTGGAGCGGTTGCACCGGCATAAGGACTATCTGTTATCTCTTTTTTACCAGAAACTTCCATCCATTGGTGCAGTTTATTATGATATACGGTAAACTCTTCAAAGGCATCACCAAGGTCATCAATAAAATCGACTTTAGCCTTCTTATCATCTTGATTAATTTTTCTTCTTCTTTTATACGATAGCATATACACCGGCTCTATACCCGATGATACTTGAGCTAACATACTTAAAGACCCCGTTGGCGCTACTGTACTGATAGAGATATTACGGCGACCATACTCCATCATACGGTCGTGTAATTCTGGAAACTCTGATTGTAACATTTGCACAAATTCAGATTTTTCTTCGATGTTTCTATTAAAGTTTTCGAACTGGCCACGTTCTATAGCCATATCAATACTACTATCGAATTCTGCCCTTATTTTAGACTTCATGATCTCATCTACTTGTTCAAGAGCCTCATCGGTATCAAATTTAATTCCTAATGCTGCAATAGCATCAGCTAAAGCTGTAAAACCAAGACCTGTTCGTCTGCCCTTTTTTCCAGTTTCTTTAAGTAACTCCCATGTAGATCTTTCATTTTGTTTAATGAAATCTGGCTCTGGGTCGGCATCAATTTTGGCAAGAATTTTATCTACTGCCTCTAGTTCTAGGTCTACCAAATCATCCATTAATCGTTGACTTTCATACACCACTTCATAAAACTTTTGATGATTGAATTTGGCTTTATCTGTAAATGGATTTTCTACAAAATTGAATAAATTAACTGCGATTAATCTACAGCTGTCTCCACCTTGCATGGCAATTTCAGAACATGGATTGGTAGACGAGTTTTTAAATCCTGGGTAGATAGATGAGGTAGAGTAATAATGTTGTCTATCCCAGAATATCAATCCTGGTTCTGCCGTATTATGAGCACTTTTTATAATGAGATTCCATAAATCTTCGGCGACAACTTCTTTAGTTACTTTAGGGTTTTTCGCCTCTATTGGCCATCTTAAAGTGAACTTTTCTTTTTGCTCAACGGCTTTCATAAACTCGTCAGACAAACGAATAGAAATGTTAGCCCCAGTTACCTTAGTAAGGTCTTGTTTAATGGTAATAAAATCTTCAATGTCTGGATGAGCAATATCCATGGTTAACATTAGTGCTCCTCGTCTTCCGTTTTGAGCAACCTCTCTTGTGGTGCCAGAAAATCTGTTCATAAAAGAAACAGCCCCTGTTGTTGTACCTGCCGCATTAGAAACCAAAGCATTTTTAGGTCTTAAATCTGAAATATCAACTCCCACACCACAACGTCTTTTATACAACTGTGCCATTTGCTGATCAGTATACAAGATACCTCCATAAGAATCTTGTACTGGTGGAATTACAATACAATTAGATAATGAGGCAATTATCTCTTGGTTGCCCAAGCCAAACATCACACTTCCTTGCGGAATGACATATTTAAAATCCTTAAATAATTGATATATTTTTTCTTCGGTTAAGTTGGCTCGCTTTTTTCCATAGGTAGATACACCTTCTTTACTTTGCATTTTTTCTGGCTGATACAAGGTTTCAATCCTGCCAAACTCTTTGGCCATTCTGCGATGCATATCATCTGGTGTTTTTTCTAAATATAGACCAGAAGCATCCTTTACCGCATACTTGTTAATCCATGTTGTTGCTGCAAGCTCGTCGTTGTTAAAGTATGATAATGAAGCATTTAAAACTTCATCATACGTATAACCAACTTTTGTAAGTGTAGTTTCTACCATAGTTCCCCTAAAATTTTGATTAAATAATGAGTTTTAAATTTAGTAGAAAACTAAGGTGGTTTGGAAATAAAATCTTTTAAATTATTAACAAATCATAGTTAATATTTTTTAATGCTCTTTTCGCTATATAGCGGACTTAGATATCCTCTAATTAAGGATTGTTCTTTACTTATCAAACAATTTTTATCTTAAAAAGCATATTTATCGTAATAAAAAAACGTCAAATCCCAACAATGACTTATTTATTTTGAAGTCTTTTAACTAGGTCTTCTAATCCGTTTCTCCTAATTTCAAAAGCAGATTCCATCATTAATCCTAATTTATTTTTTGGAAAGCCTTTGTTGCGGTACCACACCAAATAATATTCGGGTAAATCAATTAAATAATAACCTTTATACTTACCAAATGGCATTTTGGCATTAGCAACTTTTTCAATAAATTTTGGATCTGGCTGCATATTACTCTACTCCATCTACATAAGATTGCAAGTAAGAAAACCTAGGTGTTAACTTACCTCGATAGGTCATTCTGGCCCTTTCTAAAATACCTTCTTTATCTCCATTAAAAAAAGCTGGAATAATATATTTAGCGAAACTATCGCCAAATCCGATGGATGCGTCTTTAGGTAATTCGCAAGGTAAATTATCTACAGCCATTACAGCGATAGCCTCTTTTTTCATAAAATCTACCTCCTGCTCTAGTTTTGGATCGTAACCATAAATGGGATCTGCAATGGTTGAGGCTCTAATAGTAGAAGCTACAGGACCATCAATATCACAACTAATATCTCCTACTACCCTTATATTAAAATCTTTCAGCTTGGCGTCATTGCGCTTAAACAAATAGGGAGAACCTTCTCCAAAAAAATGTCCGGCAATAAATACGTCGGCCACTTTAGCAAATCTTAAAAAATTACTTTCATACTCATTTGGATACTTGAAAAAATCACTTTTATCTAAAACTTTGCCATCCTTTCTTATATTATAATCGAGTACATCTAATTGACAAAACACTGGCGTATCAAATCTATTATTTAAAAACTGAGGCACTGACACTTGTTCTAACCCCATAGCCACTAACATTTCTTTAGCACCATTAGATACCCTACCTCTACCTGTTAAAACAATCTTTATATTGGGTAATGCTATTTGATTTAGCTCTGCAATGAGTGCCTCTTGACTTTCTAATGTTTCTGCCTTCGGCAATGCAAATAATTGGTATTTTAGACCATATGCTCTTATGGTATTATAGGCTCCAACTATTCCGGCATATCTTCCAAACGCAACCACCCTTTCCCCATTTTCATTGGTTAAAACTTCGTGATCATACAACTCAATTTGTTGCTCTAAAATGGCTCTTAACAAATTGCGATTGTAAGGTTGTTTTTTTATGGTGTGCGAAAAGAAAAAATATTTTTTATTCGGGATTAATGCCTCAATAGGCACTTCTTTTACACCAATCATGACATCACAGTCTTTAACATCGGTGCTCACAAAAAGTTCTTCTTTTTGGTATTCTGCATCCTCAAAAGCTCTAACCTCCGAGCTTTCAATCACGATCTCAAGATCAGGGTATTGTGCTAACAATTGCTTACAGGCTAGGGGTGAAAAAACAACTCTTTTATCTGGAGGGTTCTTTCTTTCTTTGATAATGGCAATTTTCATAATGATGATGCTAGATATGTCTGACAAATTTTCACGAAGATACTATAAATGACTTAAAATTTACGAATTGGTATGGCTTTTGCGAAGTAATTAACTGGTTGTTATTTTATGAGGTTAATAAGATTTATTACATTTGCAGCCTTTAGTTCTTTAACATATTGGGGATGACTGGTTTTGACAGCAAGATCAGTTAAATTATAAGCATGTCGAGCCTTGAAATAGCACTCGTAAAAATCGATTTCACTTTTATAAACGGCGAAAATAATTACGCTTTAGCTGCTTAATCCGAATTATAGTAAGATAGAGCCTCGTCTGCCTAGGGCAGAAAGCTAAATGTCTCTTGAAAGCCTTGGTTTATGGCGTTCTCCTCGATAATTATCGAGATAGAGGCATCGTAAAAATAAACCTAGAAACACAAAGGCTTTGGTTGTGTTTCGACACTTAAAAAGCTAAGTTTAAAATAGGTTGTTTTTGATCGGTTTTAAGCCTACAATTGAACAAAAACTAAACATGTAGAAAATAATTTAGTTGCTTGTTTGGACGAGGGTTCGAGTCCCTCCATCTCCACAAATATCTCCTAAAACCCTTTATTTAAAAGGGTTTTTGTTTTTAAGGTGTCATAATCGGTGTCAAACTTCTATAATTACTGTTTCAATTCTAAAATACCTAAAAGCTACCATTTTCCAATTTCTGTAATAGAACACCATCACACAGTAGCAGTTTTCTCAATTTCTCTATCATTGTTATTGCTCTTTAAGAATATGACATTGATCATGTTTTTCATTTTATACGAATTTCTAGAGGTTAACTCATGGTTTTTAGGGAGGTGAAATACCTAGAAACCATGAGTCTTTTCTTACAATTTAATTTCTATATTTATGGCTCATACATTATTTATTCATTTTAATATTTCAAATCAAAATCATGAAAAAAATCAACACTAAATTGTTATTAATATTTTTAACATTTATATTGTTGTTTTCATACGCATGCTCCGAAAACGATGATATTGAGAATATCAATTTAAGCCAACAAGATAATTTTGTATCTTTAGACTATGCAAAGAAAATAGCAAATAACATTAACTTTAAAGGTAAACACAATGAATCCTTTAAAGGTAAATTTAAAAATTCAAAACGAACAGTTAAAAAAATGAATGAAGTTAAAAATAAAAAAGGTAAAACTTCTTTCTATATTATAAATTATAATGAAGGTGGTTTTATCATACTTTCATCAGATAAAAGAACTGAACCTATTCTTGCGTTTTCAGAAAAAGGAGGTTTTGTTGTTGAGAATGAATCATACCCTCCCGGTTTGAAAATGTGGATGGAGGATGCTCAAAAACAAATTACTGAAATTCAAAGCTCTAACATTGTTCAATCTGAATTAAACAAAATTGCTTGGCAGGAAGTTGAAAACGCCATTGCCAATTCAACACAAAGTGTTTTTGCAAAAGAGCCAGAAGAAAAATGCGAAGATCGCACTGAAACTATTACTGTAGGGCCTTTAATGGATTCTACATGGGATCAATTAAGTGGCTACAATAGTGCCCTTCCTTTCATCACATGTTATGGATCTTCTTTTCAAGTTTATGCTGGCTGTGTGCCCATAGCAATGGGGCAAGTCATGCGATATTATTCGTTTCCTACAAATTATAATTGGTCGGCAATGCCTTCAGGTACTGCATCAACAACTACTGCTAATTTTATTGATGATATTCATGATGCTATCGGTAATCAATATCTAGGTGAACCTTCATATTTTTGTGGAGGTACAGGTGTAAGTGCTTCGGCAAATATGGCTACTGTGTTAAAAAATGAATTTGGGTACTCTTATGCCTCTTGGTCTAATTATAACTACAACACTGTAAAAAGTAATATTAACAGTGGTCGTCCTGTAATATTAAGTGGTAACAATGGTGTTGAAGGACACATGTGGGTTTGCGATGGGTATAAGCAAACAACCTACTATTATGAAGATTGTACTGGGGCATCATTTATTCCTAGATTCTATATGAATTGGGGGTGGGGAGGTAATTATGATGGCTATTTTATGTATGATAATTTTAACCCATTTGGAGGAACTGGCTTTAACAATAATAAAAAAATGATTTATAATATAATACCTTAATACCATGAAAAATTTACTTATTCTTTTAACCTTAATAACTTTATTCGCTTGTAATAGCGATGATGATAATGATGAAACAAAACTAATAGGCGTTTATGTAGATGTTGGAATTGATTTAACCGTTATCAATTCTGATGGTGAAGATTTATTAAACCCTAATAATCCAAATCATTTAGATCTTGATAAAATTAGAGTGTTCTATGAAATAGATGGCGAATTGCAAAATATGTATGACCCCAATATGAATGCTCCAAGAATGTTTTGGGTTGTTAAGCATGACCATGAAAATTTTTATAGAATGAAGCTAACCTTAAATGCTAAAGAAACAGAATCGAAACCCAAAACTATTTTACAGTGGGATGATGGTAGTAGAGATACATTTGAAACTACATTTGAAAGAACATCTAATACACTTATAAAAAAGAAACTTTGGCTAAATGGCGAATTTTTAACAGAATTTGATATTAATAGGGATACCGAACCAACATTTAATTTTAGTAAATAATATTGGTTTAACTTGTTAGAATTAAAACCTTGTAAACAAGCAGTTCTCAACAAAAAAGAACTGCTTATTTTTTTAATTATTCTAATGTTGTTGATTAACCCTCTTTTTGCCTTATTAACCCTTCTTGTGCCACAGAAGCTACTAATCTACCGTTTTTATCAAAAATACTTCCTCTAGAAAATCCTCTTGAGTTCGAGGCGCTAGGGCTATCCATGGCATATAAAAGCCAGTCATTGATATTAAAATCTCTATGAAACCACAAGGCATGATCTATACTGGCATAAAATGTTGGCGTTTTATTGAGTTGCGCTCTGTGCGGAAAAGAGCTGGTAAGTAGTAAGCTATAATCAGATACATAAGCTAGCATTAAATGCTGCATTCTTGGCGTAAGCTTTAATTCTTGACTCGTTTTTAGCCACATGTGAAAATACGGTGGATTATTTTTACGTAGTAACTTTGTTACCTTTTTTACGGGTTTAAAAATAAATTCGTCTGGAAAGGATTGCTTTATTTTTTTGTGAATTTTAGGAGCTATCCACAGTAGTTTTTTAATCTGTTGCAAGCCTGTTTTTAGTTGGTCTGGTTTAGCCAAATCTGGCATTAAACTTTGATGTTCAACCCCCTGTTCAACAGTTTGAAAAGATGCCGACATATTAAAAATAGGCTTACCCTTCTGCAGTGCAACCACGCGTCTTGTTGTAAAACTACCTCCATCTCTAATTTTATCTACTTCATAGGTAATGGGAGCTTCTAGATCACCTCCTAAAATAAAATAGCCATGTAATGAATGTGCCAACCTATCGCTGGGTACAGATTGATAAGCGGCATAGAGAGATTGTGCAAGTACCTGACCTCCAAACACCCTTCCCCACGGCGCTTTAAAATTTTGCCCCATAAAAACATTTTCGTCTAATTGATCTAGGGTTAAAAGGTCAATTAAATTTTGTGTCGCATTATTAGACATACTATATTATTTTGGTTGAGAATTTATACACCGTAACACTATTAA
Organism: Bacteroidia bacterium; assembly: GCA_030431085.1. Classification (GTDB taxonomy): domain Bacteria; phylum Bacteroidota; class Bacteroidia; order Flavobacteriales; family Flavobacteriaceae; genus Lutimonas. Next base: position 12,904 of record JAUIJW010000001.1, on the reverse strand, counting down.
ATTGTGTTTCTGGCTTTAAAAATGTACTTGGAAAATGCCTTTGATTTGGACTATCTGGAAAGTGCTGTGTTTCTAAACACAATCCGCCATGTCTTTGATAATATATACCACGTTTTGATTTTACGGTCTCGTCTATAAAATTGCCACCGTAAAATTGTACCCCAGGCTGATCTGTAAATACTTCCATCACTCTACCCGATTGATTCTCTTCTACTTTTGCCGTGAAATTTAAATCGTCATCACCTCGTTCAATCACATAATTATGATCAAAACCATGGGTAATATCCAAAACATCTTTTCCTTTCTTTAGCTGTTCACTTATGAGCTTGCTTTGTGTAAAATCGAAACAACTGTTTTTTACCGATTTTAATTCTCCGGTAGGAATTAATTCATCTGTAACCGGAGTATAATATTTAGCATTAATCGTTAAATGATGGTCATTGATCTGACCTTTACCTGCTCCTTTTAAGTTAAAATAGGAATGGTGTGTTAGGTTAATTACTGTTATACGGTCTGTCGTTGCTTGATATTCTATCTTTAACTCATTATCGTTTGTTAAAGTGTATACTAGCTTGACTTGAAGGTTTCCCGGAAAGCCTTCTTCAAGGTGTTGAGAAAAATAACTTAATTCAATTCTATTTTCTTCTGTTTGAATAGCATCCCAAACCACCGCATGAAACCCTTTAACACCACCATGTAAACTATTACTTCCAACATTTTTGGCTAGATGATAAACTTCACCATCAATAGTAAATTGGGCTTTAGAAATTCTATTGGCATATCTTCCTACTGTGGCACCAAAATAGCTACTATCTTTATGTACATAATCTTCAATACAGTCGAAACCCAAGACTAAATCATCAAAATTACCCTTGACATCTGGCACCCATAAAGAGACTACTCTAGCCCCATAGTTAGTAATTTCTGCTACCATTCCTGCCTTATTCTTCAAGGTGTACAACATGGTGGCTTTTGATTGAAGAATGGTTTTAAAATTATTATCATTAATATAGACTACACTACGTTTTTGCATATGATGACATTTGAGTCATGCAAATTATAAATTTCTGCCCGGATTTAAGGTATCGTATTTAAGAATGTTATGTCAAATAATTGATATCTTTACTCCTCTAGATCCTAACCTTAAACAATCATGAGTACGGAAGACCAAAGACAAGTTAATTATCAAAGCTCGAGTAAATTTACAGGTATTCAACTTGAAAAACCCACAACTTACGCCGCCGGATTACCCGCGGTTAAAGTAGCACTACAACATGCCCTCAAAGAAATGGGTGTTACAAAATCTACACAAGGGCTATTTAAAATGAATCAGAAGAATGGGTTTGATTGTCCTGGTTGTGCGTGGCCAGATCCAGAAGAAAGGTCTAAGCTAGGAGAATATTGCGAAAATGGAGTTAAAGCTTTAGCTGAAGAGGCCACTAACAAACATGTTGATGCTGCTTTTTTCTCAAAACATTCTATTCAAGACATTGCTCAATGGTCTGACTATCGTATTGGAAAAAGCGGTAGGATTACCCAACCCATGGTTTTAAAACCTAATCAAAAGTTTTATGAACCCATCTCTTGGGAAGAGGCTTTTAATTTAATCGCTCAAGAATTACACCAATTAGCCCATCCAGATGAAGCCGTTTTTTACACCTCGGGTAGATCAAGTAATGAAGCAGCTTTTCTTTATGGATTATTTTCTCGAGCTTTTGGCACCAATAATATGCCTGATTGCTCAAATATGTGCCATGAATCAAGCGGAGTAGCGCTGAGTGAAACACTGGGTATAGGTAAGGGTTCTGTAAAATTAGAAGATTTTGATGAGGCTGAAGTGGTCATGGTTATTGGCCAAAATCCTGGCACCAATCATCCAAGAATGCTATCGGCTTTAGAAAAGTGCAAAGCCAATGGTGGTAAAATAATTAGCATTAATCCTCTTGTTGAACCTGGATTAGTTCGTTTTAAAAATCCACAAGAAATTAATGGTATTATCGGTCATGGTCAATCGCTTACCGATTATTATTTACAAGTAAAAATAAATCAAGATGTTAGCTTACTGCAGGCCATCTGTAAAAAATTAAAAATATTACAAGACCAACGTGGCCAAGTGTTTGATTTAGAGTTTATCAACCAATACACGCATGGTTACGAGGACTTGACCCAACATCTAGATCAATTAGACATTAATGAACTTGTTGAACTGTGTGGGGTAGAAGAAGCTTTAATTGATGATGTGGTTGATCTACTTGCTCAAAACAATAAAATTATTATTTGTTGGGCAATGGGCCTTACACAACATAAGAATGGAGTAGAAAATATTAAGGCATGCGTAAACTTATTACTTTTAAAAGGTAGTTTAGGCAAACCAGGTGCCGGTACGTGTCCGGTTCGTGGTCACAGCAATGTACAAGGCGACAGAACTGTTGGCATTATGCATTATGTATCGCCACATTTAAATAAGGCCATTAAACAGGTATTTAATTTTGAGGCACCTACTCAAACAGGTGTTGATGTGGTGCACAGTATTCAAGCCATGCATGCTGGTAAAGCTAAGGTTTTTATCGCTTTAGGCGGAAATTTTGTCTCGGCTGCATCAGATACTATTTTCACGGCAGAAGCGCTTCAAAAATGTAACTTAACCGTACAAATTAGCACTAAGCTTAATAGAAGTCACACTATAGCTGGTAAAACAGCATTGATATTACCAACTTTAGGTCGGTCTGAAATGGATCTGCGCTACGGAAAACCACGTCATTTTACGGTTGAAAATAGCATGGGTAAGGTACATCGCTCAAAAGGAATATTGCCTCCAGCATCTAAGCAACTTAAAAGTGAACCAGAAATCATTGGAGGCATTGCGCATACCTATTTCGGAAAAACTCATCCTGTAGCATGGGATACGCTTTCTAAAGATTATGATTTATTACGTGAAAAAATGAGTGAAACTTTAAAGGGGTTTGATCACATCAATGAAAAATCTAAAGGTAGCGGATTTTACTTACCAAATAATGTAAGAGATTTAGACTTTAGTATGCTTCCGCATCAAAAGGCCCAATTTAGTATCTGCAAAACACCGAATCATCAATTAAAAAAAGATGAGTTTTTATTAATGACCATTCGTTCACACGATCAATTTAACACAACTATTTATGGCTTAGATGATCGTTACAGAGGTATTTACAATGAACGACGTGTGGTACTAATGAATGAAAGTGATATGAAGGATTATGAGCTTAATTCATTAGATATTATCGATTTATCTAGTCATTATAACAATAAAGAAAGAAAAGTCTCTCGGTTTTTAGTTGTACCTTATAACATCCCTAAGGGTAATTTAGCGGCCTATTTTCCAGAAACTAACCCCTTAATTCCTATAGATCAATTTGCAGACAAAAGTCATACCCCTATAAGTAAATCTGTTATTGTTAAAATAAAAAAGGCTGCTCAATAGCAGCCTTTTTGTATACTATCTATCCCACCAAACGGGATCTACTGGTTCTTTTTGATTGGCCAGCACATTTTCACTATTTCTATTCAACTCTGTTGACGGATAATCTGCTCGTCTAAACCATTGACCGGCAAAATCGCTGTCATCAGCATCTTGCTCTTCGCGAATTTCTAAGCCCACAAATACTTCATCAGAGAAATCATATCTTCTATAATCAACAAATGATTCTGGATTTAAGAAATTATGAATGTACTTTTCTTTCATAATGTGGCTTAATTTTAAATTAGCCTCGCCCACATCAATGGCTCCATCGGCCATATATAAACTTCCATCAACACCAAATTTTGCCATACTAGCTGATATACCTTCCATATAGGCCATATATGTTTCTGGTGTGGCACCTACGCTAGTTGGTGTACCTCCGTTGGCTAAAAATGAGGCTTCTGCTTTAATAAACATGGCTTCAGCATAAGTAATTAACACTAAAGGAGCATCGATTCTGGTATAATAGCCTCCATCTACAAATTGTGTATTAGCATCTGTACCGTCTGGAGCTTTACCAGCTCCCCCACTTACAAAACCTTTCCATTCTGAGGCACCATTGTTGGTAGCAAAAACTGGCAACCTTGGATCTATATCTAAGGCACTATTTTGAAACGGGAAATAATCGCCGTTCATCGAGCTCACCAATTGTTTACAAATATCATTATGGACATTACCGGTATTTCTAGACAATATTTCTCCTGAATACCATGGATTTATGTTTTTTTCATCATAAAACATCTGGAAATCGTCATCATTAGATATAAATCCGTTAGCAATAGTGGCCAATGCATCACTAGCTGCCGCTGGGTTTACCTTGCTTAAATGTAGTTGATATCTAGCTTTCAACGTATAGGCCGCTCTTAACCATTTATCTATATCACCTTTGTATATCAAATCTTCTTTGCCTAATGTAAAACCAGAATTGTCTGGCGATTGTAATGCTGCAATAGCATTATCTAACAAATTAAATATATTCTGATAAATCTGTTCTTGTGTATCGAATTTAGGAAAATTATTAATCGGCCCATTGGCTGCTTCTGAATATGGGATATTATCCCAAGAATCTGTAGCAATGCCAATATTAATAGCTGTTAAAATATCTGCTACAGCCGCATAATGGGTTGCATTATTCTCTACAGCTTTTTCTTTAATAACTTTAACATTAGGCAATATATAGAGGTATACCTGGCTCCAAAGCCCAGAAATAGAAGTTCTTCCAGCAGCTGTACCTCCTTGGCCTACAAAGTTTTGAGCATAATTACCAAAAACAATTTCTGCTGATCGTTGCCCTTCCATGGTACTATGAATCACCGGACCTAACAAATCAGACATACTTAACTCTTCTTCTGTAGCTGTACCCGCAGGGGTATTTACATCGAAGTACTCGTCACTACATGATGTAACTGCCAGTATTAGCAGCAACATTGTGGTTATTTTTAATATATTTTTTTTCATGATTATTCTATTTTTTAAAATCCTATGTTCACACCAAATGAATAGCTTTCTGTTATCGGAACACTTAAACCAGCGAACCCGTAAACATTACTTCCTGCACTATATTGATTTCCTTCTGGATCTGTACCTTCATAAGGTGTCCAAAGCAAGATATTGTTAGCACTTAGTGTAAGTGCAAGTCTATCTATTTTTATTCGATCCTTAAAACCACCATTAAAGTCATATGTTAAACTAATATTTCTAAGTTTAAGCCATGATGCATCCTGTACTAAGATTTCTGAAGCTCTGTTATAATCTGTAGAACTTCTATAATAATTTTGATCTATAAAAGTTTCTGTAGTATTAGGAATAAAACCTCCGTTACCATCATCCATTACACCAGAAAGTACGGTATTCACATCTCTAAACTCTGTAAACTTTAAGATACCATTTCTTATTGAGTTTCTTCGGCCAGCGTCGTACAAATCACCACCTTCTTTCCACTCGATTAAAAAGTTAAAAGCAAAATTGTTCCAACTTAAATTACTCCCAATTGAGGTTACAAAATCGGGAAATGCATTACCTACAACCTGTCTTTCAGTAAAGTCAATTTCAGGTTTTCCGTTAGCATCTATATAGCGTTGACCGTTCTCATAACGCCATTTCCAACCGTATAATGTTCCCATTTTGTCGCCTTCCTTAACTTCTGAGGTTACGCCAGCGAAACCAGCGTCGGCAAATACTATACTTTCAATGTCCTCTGGCAATTCCAGAACTTTACCTTCACTTGTGGTAAAATTCCAAATAAGTTCCCAGTGAAGGCCTTCGGTTTTAACAATATCGGCACTTATGAGCAACTCATGCCCAAATGTTTCAAAATCTCCTGCATTCCTTACAATTCTAGACAAACCAGAAGAGTAAGCTGTTCCTACACCAAATATTTGATCCTTTACTCTAGTTTTATAGTAGGCATAGTCTACTCTAATTCTATTGTTTAAAAACCTTAAATCTGCTCCAAACTCTACAGATCTATTTCTTTCTGGCAACATGTTAGGATCTCCAAGTTGGGTACTTAACCTATACCCTCCGGTACCACCAAACGGAAAATCTCCATCAGCAATAAAATAGCGACCTACTTGCCCAAATCCTGGTCCCTTTCCAACTTCGGCCCAAGAAGCTCTTAATTTACCAAATGAAAATACTTGACTGTCTTTAAAAATATCTTCGGTAAACACATAAGAACCACTTATAGAAGGGTAGAAAAAGGATCTATTTTCTTTAGGTAAAGTTGATACCCAGTCATTTCTTCCTGTAACTGTGAGGAACAATTTATTTTTATAACCAGCTTTAAATTCACCAAATAAACCAACATTACGCAAATGTGTTACAGATTTTCCGGCAAACATATTAATGGTATTGGCCAAGTCATTGATGCCAGGCACATTTAAAGTTTCACCTCTTATAAAGGCGGCCGTTCTTTTAGCGTCAGACACCTGATTACCTAGAGTTAATGTGGTATTCCAGTTTTCACTCCAATCCTTTTTTAAAACTACCAAAAGGTTAGATTCAAGTCCTGTAAAATTGATGTTTTGATCTAAAATAAAACCTCCAACTTGCGTACCTACATCTAAATCTGGTGGTACAAATCTGTTACGTCTATCTGCATAATTATCAATTTGAGCGGCATAGGTTACATCAATCCATTCTGCCGGAGACCAATTAAAGGTTGCATTACCAATCCATCGATCTACATTATCTTTCAAGTTACTTTTTTCTACAAAGTATCTTGGATTATCAATGATACCAAATGAATAGTTTCTTTGAGATCCGTCTGGATTTTGATAGTCGTTGATTGGAAATGTCGCTGAGTAATAAGATAGTGAGCTCATTACAGATTTATCACCATTATTGGCTCTACTTCCTCCAGAATTAGTATATGATACCGAGGTGTTTATTTTAAATTTATCTGTAACATTATATCCTCCTTTAAACCTAAAAGTAGTTTTACTATAATTAGTATTAGGCACCACACCTTCATCACTACTATTACCCATAGAAAAATAGTAATCAATTTTTTCGTTAGCCCCACTAATATTCATGTTTATTTGAGTATTAACCCCCGTTTTAAAAAGATCGTAAGGGTTGTAAAACTTATCATTGGTTAAATCTACTACAGTACCATCTGGAAGGGTATAAGAATCTTCACTATACTTTGGCCCCCAAGAGTAGAATGATGTCGCATTTTGCACTCTATTAAATCCAGTATCAGAATCTGGATCATATAATGTTCTAGGAGCGCCACTAAACCCTTCTCTATATGTAGTTTGTAGTTCTGGAGTTTTTCTAACTTCTCTAATTGTGGTAGAAGCACTAATGTTGACTCTAGCTTTACCCTGTTTACCCTTTTTCGTGGTAATTACAATAGCACCGTTGGCTGCTCTAACCCCATATAAGGCAGTAGCTGCAGCACCTTTTAGCACGTTGTAGCTTTCGATATCATCTGGATTGATATCACTTGCCCTACTAGAAAAGGTAAATTGCTCGCTACTATTTGGTGAATTAGATCCAGAACTTGGCCTTACGTCACCAGAAAAAGTATCATTGTTTAGAGCTATACCATCTACAATAATTAGCGGTTGGTTATCTCTATCAGGGTTCATTGAAGATATTCCTCTAATTAAAATATCTACACCACCACCAGCAGTACCTGAAGTTCTATTAATTTGAAGTCCGGCTACCCTACCTTGTAAAGCTGCTACTGCACTGGTTTGCCCAGATAAATCTAAGTCGGCAGTTTTTACCTGAGATACAGAATAACCTAATTCTTTCGTTTCTTTTTGAATACCAAAAGCAGTCACTAACACCTCATCTAGCTCATTAGAATCTTCTTCAAGCATAATATCAAGCGTATTGCCCGAAACCGTAACTTCTTTGGTCGCAAATCCTAGGTAGGATATTATAAGAACATCGCCATCTTTGGCTCTAATAGAATACTTTCCATCAAAGTCTGTGGAAGTACCATCACTTGTACCTTTAATCAATATATTTACACCTGGTAAAGCCGTGCCAGAAATATCAGTTACTTCACCAGTAACTGTTTTTTCTTGAGCAAACACGCAACTTATCGCCAAGGAAAATACAATGAAAAAAGAAAATAATCGCTTTTGTTTCATGATAAGTTAATTTTGAATTAATATGAATTAGTTGCACTAATTTACAATTTTATTGCATATAAATGCATGATAGTATTGTTTTTTTGCGTTTTTGATTGTTAATTCTAGAAATCGTTAACTTTTTAACTAAAATTATATTAATAATAAAATAAAGTTTATGCAGTGGCATCTAAATAACTCTTATGATAAAAACCAAGTCGCAAGTATTTCTAAAGAGCTTATGATAGACAAGGCCTTAGCTACAATCTTAGTACAAAGAGGAATAACGTCTTTTGATAAAGCAAAACACTTTTTTAGACCTCAACTAACTGATTTACACGATCCTTATTTAATGAAAGATATGGATTTGGCCGTGAAGCGAATAAACTTGGCCATTGACCGCCAAGAAAACATACTTATTTATGGAGACTACGATGTAGATGGCACCACTTCTGTTGCTTTACTTTCATCTTTTTTGCGTTTATTTTGCCATAATATTGCAACATATATTCCTGATCGCTACCAAGAAGGCTATGGAATTTCTTATCAAGGCATCGATTTTGCAGATGATAATGATATTTCTTTGATTATTACATTAGATTGCGGCATTAAGGCTAGTGATAAAATTAAATATGCCAGCAATAAAAATATTGATTTTATTATTTGCGACCATCACCGGCCTGGGACTCAAATACCAGAAGCTGTCGCTGTATTAGACCCCAAAAGAGAGGATTGTCATTACCCCTATAAAGAATTATGTGGTTGTGGTATTGGCTTTAAACTTATACAAGCCTTGGCCATAAATAGAACTATCCCTTTAGCGGAAATCACGCCTTTTCTAGATCTGGTAGCTGTTGCTATTGCAGCCGATATAGTACCCATTACTGGAGAAAACCGGATACTGGCCTATCACGGATTAGAAGTGATCAACTCCAGTCCAAGAGTTGGTATACAAGCCCTTATAAATTCTATCAACAAAGATAAGTTATCTATCACCGATGTTGTTTTCATGATCGCTCCAAAGATAAACGCCGCTGGCCGAATGAAACATGGGCTGCATGCCGTAGAGCTGCTAACTCAGCAAAACTTTAACGAAGCACTTTCAATGGCGCAAACCATTGAACAATTTAACCATGAAAGAAAAGAGCTTGACCAAACAATTACTGAAGAAGCGCTAACCTTAATTAAATCGAACCAAGAAGAAAATAATGCCTCAACAGTTGTATTTAAACCTCATTGGCATAAGGGCGTGATTGGCATAGTAGCCTCACGGCTCATAGAAACTTATTACCGCCCTACTATTGTATTTACAAAAAGTGGCGCTAACTTGGCCGCTTCGGCTAGATCTGTACATGGTTTTGACATTTACAATGCCATTGCCACATGTAGCCCACTTATCGAACAATTTGGTGGTCATAAATATGCAGCAGGCCTAACCATTAAACCAGAAAACTATTTAGCTTTTAAAACATTATTTGAAAAGACAGTTAAAGATACTATTCCTCAAGAATGTTTAACCCCTAGCTTAACTATAGATGCCGAGTTATGTTTAGAATCAATTACACCAAAATTTTTTAGAGTATTACAACAATTTGCTCCTTTTGGTCCTAAAAATATGAAGCCAATATTTATGGCCAGAGGTCTAAGAGATAACGGGTATGGCAAAAAAGTTGGTGCTAATGAAGATCATCTTAAACTCAATATTATTGAAGGTACTAACCCTAAAACCTATCAAGCTATAGGGTTTGGTTTAGGCCACAAATTAGATTATATCACTACGGGTCAAACTTTCGCTGCTGTTTTTACATTAGAAGAAAATCATTGGAACGGATATACTTCAATTCAATTAAACCTCAAAGATGTTGAGCCCGAATCTTAAACAATAGGCTAACTCTCTGCCCATTCTAACTGCTCTTCATTGAGATAATCGTATAAAATATGATCTACAATTTGCTGAGTTTCATTCGGAAAATCCAATGAAAATTGTTGCTCTTCTTGTACCCAATTTTTTATGACATCTACATACTTTTTTTTCAAAGTTTTAAGTACGGGCACCCCTAGCTCTTTAAGTGCAGCAGCGTTAAAATGCTGTTCATATTGATATTTCATTGGAATAACCAGAAGCTTTTTCTTTAAATATAATGCCTCCGCAGGAGTTTCAAATCCCGCGCCACAAAGCACACCTTTACATGACACGATACTTTTTTCAAATTTTTTACTACTTACAGGTCTAATATAAACATTGTGCTTTTGATAGTATTTTTTAGCATGTTTTGAAAAAACTTTCCATTTAACATCTTTTATTTTAGATAAAACATTGATGATTTTTTCGTCTGAATATGATGGTAAATAAACGGTATAATGATCTAATATTATTTTTCTTTGCAGCCTTATCTCTTTTCGGATTATTGGAGTATAGGTATTATTATGATACTTCTTAAAGTGAAAACCGTAGTTAACCTTACATTTTGCGTAATATTTTAATATCATTTGTCCAAAAAAATCTCTATGTTTTGGTTTAGGAATATCCCTACCTAAAAGTGTATTTTGGTGACTTAAGCTAACACTTTTAACACCCTTAAAATAGCAGCTCCATGCAGAAATAGGCTCAAAATCATTAATTACTAAATCATAATTTTTAACTGGTAAGGCATAAATTTCTTTGATAACTTGAAGTATGCTATTTTTCCTTATAGTTTTAATAATATCTACCCCTCCTTTTTTACCAAAAATAAAACTGAAACCCCTGCATGAATATTTTATTGGATAAGGCAAAGAAATATCAGATTGTGTACCGCTAATCATTACATCCACCTGTGCTCTATTCAATAATGCAGGAATAATTTCTTTAGCTCTGCTCACATGCCCGTTACCAGTACCTTGAATTGCATATAAAATTTTCATGAGACCCTAATTTTAAATTCTTCTAATATTTGCGTAAATATTTCTTTATTACTTTGATCGACAAGGTCTTTTTCTAAACTACAGGGCTCTTCATTAACTACTGAATTTTCATGATACTTAAACAGCGACCATTTTTGATTACAGTATTCTAATGCGGTTAAGTTCTCTATCCAATCTCCAGAGTTTAAGTAAATCACACCTCCTTGTTTAACCTCGATACTTTTAATTTCGGGTTGATGAATATGACCGCATATCACATGGTCGAAATTGTTTTCAATAGCAATGTGTGCTACGGTATGCTCAAAGTTATTGATATACTGTATTGCCGATTTTACCTTTCCTTTTACTTTTTTTGATAATGATATTTTATCTCTTCCCAAAAATCTCAATATCCCATTTATCGATCTATTCACCAATATTAGTCCGTCATATCCAACAGCACCTAATTTAGTAATCCATTTAGAATGCTTCATAGTTACATCAAACACATCGCCATGAAAAAACCAATTTTTATATCCATCAAGTTCAAGGACTAATTTGTTCTTTAGATAAAATGAGCCCATTTGAAACCCTTGAAATTTTCTTAGCATTTCATCGTGATTACCTGTAATATAATACACTTGCTTATTTTGAGATATCCAACCAACCAAATGTTTAATTACCTTCATGTGAGACTTTGGCCAGTACCGTTTATTGAATTGCCAAATATCTATGATATCACCATTAAGAATCACAATATTAGGATTGATGGACTTTAAATAGTTTAGTAATTCTTTGGCATGACAACCATAAGTTCCTAAGTGAACATCAGAAATTACCACCACATCTAAGTTTCTTTTGGAATTATTGCGTTTCAAATCGTCTATCACGTTTTAGATAATCTGATGGCAATAACCCATTTATTTATTAAACTATGGTATATCTACTATTGTAAAATTGTTAAGATTTATGGCAAATATTAAGAAAAGTTAAATTTAAGCGATGTGATTTTATACAGTCTTTAAATCACTAATCGTTTCTATAGGGTTATCACTCTTAAACACAAAACTACCTGCAACTAATACATCTGCTCCACAATCTATTAATTGTCTTGCATTTTTAGTACTCACCCCGCCATCAATTTCTATAAGAGTAGAGGCGTTTTTTCTTTTTATTAAGGTCTTTAAGTCCTTAACCTTTTGATAAGTATTTTCAATAAACGACTGCCCTCCAAAACCTGGATTTACACTCATAATGCATACTAAATCTATATCCTCAATCACATCCTCTAATAAGTTAATATTGGTATGTGGGTTTAGCGCTACTCCAGCTTTCATATTTGCAGCTTTTATCGCTTGCAATGTTCTATGTAAGTGAGTACAGGCTTCATAATGCACCGTTAAAATATGACTTCCTAATTTGGCAAAAGTATCTATATACCGATCTGGATCAACGATCATTAAATGCACATCTATTGTTTTTTTGGCATGTTTTTGAATCGCATCAAGAACTGGCATTCCAAAAGAAATATTGGGTACAAATACACCATCCATAATATCTATATGAAACCAATCTGCCTCACTTTCGTTAATCATTTCAACATCACGTTGTAAGTTTCCAAAATCTGCTGCTAATACAGAAGGTGCTATTTTATGAGCCATGCTTTATTTTTTTTGCAAAAGTAAAACAAAAAATAAAAGCTCGTTAAAAATAACGAGCTTTTATCAAGGTTTTAACCTTTTCTAACCTAAATAGGTTCTTAAAATTTTACTTCTTGAAGTATGTTTTAATCGTCTAATTGCTTTCTCTTTGATTTGCCTTACTCTTTCACGTGTTAAGTCAAATGTTTCACCAATCTCTTCTAAGGTCATGGGGTGAGCATCACCTAGGCCAAAATATAATTTTACAACATCTGCTTCTCTGGGTGTTAAAGTTT
>JAUIJW010000089.1 GCA_030431085.1 Bacteroidia bacterium | reverse complement strand
GAAAAGAATGGCACACGGTGCTATTTCATTTGATAAAACCGAGGTGAAGTTTAAACTAGATGAACAGCTAAATCCGGTAGGAGTTTATATCAAAGAATCTAAAGATGCTAATAAATTAATTGAAGAGTTTATGTTGTTAGCCAATAGAAAAGTGGCAGAATTTATTGGTAAAAAACAAGATAAAAAGAATAAACCCTACACGTTTGTATATCGCGTTCATGATGAGCCTGATGTAGATAAACTAGCCGCTTTACAAGGTTTAATAAGAAAGTTTGGTTATCAAATTAGAACAGATACTAAAAAACATACTACAGATTCATTAAACCAGCTACTTTCTGACGTTCATGGTAAGGCAGAATCTAATATGATAGAAACCTTAACCATACGTTCTATGAGCAAGGCTATTTATACCACAGAAAATATTGGGCATTATGGTTTAGCTTTCGATTATTATACACATTTTACATCGCCAATACGTCGGTATCCAGATGTAATGGTACATAGGCTTTTACAGCACTATTTAGATGGTGGTAAACCTCCTAAAACAGAGCCATATGAAGAAAAGTGTAAACATGCTTCAGAAAGAGAGTTTATGGCCAGTAAAGCTGAAAGAGATTCTATCAAGTATATGCAAATTAAGTATATGCAAGATCATGAAGATCAGGAATTTAAAGGCGTTATTTCTGGCGTGACAGAATGGGGTATTTATGTAGAAATAATAGAAAATAAATGCGAGGGCATGATAAGAATTAAAGATATTAAAAACGATTATTATATCTTTGACGAGAAACAGTATGCTTTAATTGGCCAAGTCACTAAAAACATGTATCAATTAGGTGATGAAGTAGTGGTTACAGTAAAGAATACTGATTTAGAACGTAAACATTTAGATTTTAATTTAATAGAATAACTTTAACATGAAACAATTATTTATTGCATTTATTTTTATTGCAACTAGTGTATTTTCACAAGAAAAAATCACTAAAAATTTAGGAGATTTTAATACAGTAAAAGCTTATAGAGGGCTACATATTGAATTGGTAAAGTCGTCTAGTCCTAAAATCGAAATTAGAGGACCAAAATCTGAAGAAGTTACGATTAAAAATGTAGATGGTGTTTTAAAAATATCATTAAAAATAGAAGAAACGTTTGCGGCGGAAGATGTAGAAATTACCCTATTTTATAACGATGATTTAAAAACATTAGATGTAAATGAAGGTGCTATTATTTCATCAGATAAAGCTATTTCACAGGAAAAAATTGAATTAAAAGCACAAGAAGCAGGTAAAATTAAAGTGACCTTAGATACAGAATATTTAACGGTAAAAAGTATCTCTGGTGGTGTGATAAGAGTACTTGGTTCATCAGATAATCAGGATATTACAGCCAATACAGGAGGTATGTTTGATGGTTCTAGGTTAAAATCTAAAAGAGCTAAGGCACATTGTTCTACAGGATCTGAAATCAATGTAAATGCAACCGATGATGTAGAAGCCAATGCTTCACTAGGTGGTACCATTACAGTATCTGGATCACCAAAAGAATTAGAAAAAAAAGAATCTTTAGGCGGATATGTACGTCATTAATAGTATTCTATTAAAATAATTATTAGTAACTTTGTGGTTTAATTAAAGCTATATGATTTCAAATACGATAATGTTAGGTTTTGTTGGTCCATGGCAATGGGTCATTATTGGATTGGCAATTTTGTTGCTTTTTGGTGGTAAAAAATTACCAGAGTTAATGAAAGGATTAGGTACCGGTATTAAAGAGTTTAAAAACGCTACAAATACTGGAGAAGATGAAAATCTAGATACTAAAGAAAATAAAAAGTAATTTAAGATTAGAACTAAAAAAAGCCTCATGTAAATTTACATGAGGCTTTTTTTATGTTTAAGATTTAGCAGCATTGTTTTTATCATTCATTTCTTTTATTTTATTAGCAGCTAACAATGAAGCAGTCATATCATTAAGCATATTACTAGCAGCATTAGGATTATTAGGTAATAGTATTAAATTACTACTAGAATCGGAACCAATAGATTGTAAGGTATCATAATGTTGAGTAATTACAATTAAGGCAGAGGCTTCTTGCGGGTTGATTCCGGCATTGTTAAGAGTGTCTACACTTTCTTCTAAACCTTTAGCAATTTCACGGCGCTGATCGGCAATACCTTTACCCTGTAATCGTTTACTTTCAGCTTCAGCTTTGGCTCTCTCTACAATTAGAATCCTTTGCGCATCACCTTCATGTTGTGCGGCGAGTTTTTCTCGTTCGGCAGCATTAATCCTATTCATTGCTTCTTTTACAGATGCATCTGGATCAATATCTGTAACTAAGGCTTTAATGATATCATAACCGTAATTAAGCATAGCGTCTTTTAAATCGCGTTGAATGGCATGGGCAATATCATCCTTTTTTTCAAATACATCATCTAAAATCATTTTAGGAATTTCAGCCCGTACCAAATCAAAAATATAAGCAGTAATTTGCTCATGTGGGTTTTGTAATTTATAGAAAGCATCATATACTTTTTCTCTAAGTATTTGATATTGAACAGATATTTTTAAATGTACAAACACATCATCTTTAGTTTTAGTCTCAACAATAACATCTAGTTGCTGTATTCTTAGACTAAGCCTTCCGGCTATTCGATCTATTAATGGAATTTTAAATTGTAAGCCAGCATGTCGAATACTACTATATTTTCCAAAACGCTCAATTACAAAAGCGGTTTGTTGTTTTACTACAAAGGCAGCCAAAAAAGCAATAACGAGTATGGCAATGACATAAGGTAAATATGAGAACATTTTAAAAGGTTTAAAAATTATAATTAAAAATACGAATTATATTTTTCATATTTTTGATGTTGAATTGATAAAATTAGTGGAGTGATGAAAAAGTTTGTAAGACTTTCTATTCTTGGTATTGTAGTGGTATTAGCGGCCTATTTTGCTTTTATCTATTTTTTAACTTATAGTGAGGGATACCGTTCTGGAGAATTGGTGAAAATATCTAAACGAGGTGTATTGTTTAAAACCTGGGAAGGACGATTAAGTCAAGGCGTATCAGAATCACAACATTTCGATTTTTCTGTAGAAGGAAAAAATAAAAAAGTGTTACAAGATTTAAAAGATTTACAAGGACATCATGTTAAGCTCACTTATATCGAAAGATTTAGAACATTTCCATGGATGGGAGATACCAAATATTATGTCACGGAAGTAGAAAAAACTAACCAAAAAAATAAACTAGAATAAACCTAATGAATTATAAAACTAACCGAGAATCTGAAATTACCTTAACCGAATTAATGCTACCGTCATATTCCAATTTTAGCGGAAAAATACATGGCGGATTTATATTGTCTTTAATGGATAAAGCGGCTTTCGCCTGTGCTTCTAAATTTTCTGGTCATTATTCTGTAACCGCTTCGGTGAACAGAGTTGATTTTTTAAACCCAATAGAAGTAGGAGAGTTGGTGACGCTCAAGGCAAGGGTAAATTATGTTGGTAATACCTCTATGGTGGTTGGTATTAGAGTCACTTCACAAAATGTACAAACAGGAGAAGTAAAACATTGTAATTCATCTTATTTTTCTATGGTCGCTAAAGATGAAAATGGTAAAAATGTTAAAGTACCAGGTTTGGTCATTGCAGATGATAATGATTTAAGACGTTTTATGCGTTCTATAAAGCAATCACATAATAGAAATCAAAGAGATGTAGAATTTTCTAGAGCCAACTTTAGCATTCCGACAGACATCGATAAAGCTCTAGAAAATTATAACGTAAAAATAGCGATGTAAATAAGATTTTATAAAGTTTTTATAGCGTGTTCTATTCTTGCTATAGTTTCTTGTTTACCTATTAAAGCTATTATATCGAATAGATGCGGTCCTTGCATAGTACCTACTAAAGCAAGACGTAAGGGCTGCATAATTTTACCAAAACCAATGTCTTTTGAAGTGATCCATGATTTTACAGTGTTTTCTATATGCGGCGAATCAAAGGGTTCAATAGTATTGATTACCATGATTAAATCTTTCATTAAAGCTGGGGTATCTGCTTTCCACGCTTTTTTTGAGGCTTTTGCATCATAAGTGGTAGGCGCTTCGAAGAAGAATGATCCTAGCTGCCAAAAATCATTTATAAAAGTAGCACGCTCCTTAATAAGTTCAACAACCTTGGTACAAAAGGTTAAATCGGTGTGTATTTGTTTATCTTCAAGAAGGTTTAAAAAAGCTTTAGCTAAAAATTCGTTGTCTTTATTGATAAGGTATTGATGTTGGAACCACTTGGTTTTATCAGCATCAAACTTGGCGCCAGATTTACTTACTTTATTAATATCAAATGCATGAATAAGTTCATCTAAAGAAAAAAGTTCTTGAGCGGTACCAGGATTCCATCCTAAAAAGGCTAACATATTGATAAAAGCATCAGAAAAATAACCATCTTCTTTATAGCCACTAGAAACTTCACCTGTTTTTTCGTTAGTGTATTGTAGCGGGAATACCGGAAAACCAGCTTTATCACCATCTCTTTTGCTTAATTTACCTTTACCAGTAGGTTTTAATATTAAGGGTAGATGAGCGAATTTAGGAGCCTCCCAACCAAAAGCATTGTATAATAACACATGTAGGGCTAGAGAAGGTAGCCACTCTTCACCACGAATTACATGGCTAATAGCCATTAAATGATCATCAACAATATTGGCCAGATGATAGGTAGGCATACCGTCTGATTTAAATAAAACTTTATCATCTAGAATATTGGTATCTATTTTAATTTCACCCCTAATCATATCTTGTAGATGTAAAATTTCATCAGTAGGTGTTTTAAAACGAATTACATAAGGATCTCCATTGGCAATTTTTTGAGCAACTTCATCAGAATGAAGCTTTAAAGAATTATTTAATTTCTCTCTATTATGCCAATTGTATATAAAGGTTTTACCTTTTTCTTCGTGATTTTTACGATGTGCATCTAATTCTTCAGCAGTGTCAAAAGCGTAATAGGCTTTATTTTGATCGATTAACTCTTGGGCATATTTTTGATAAATATCTTTACGTTCAGATTGGCGATAAGGGCCATATTTACCTTCTTTTCCTGGGCCTTCATCAAAGGGGATATTACTCCACTCAAGAGCATCAATAATATATTGCTCTGCATTGGCGACATATCTATTTTGATCTGTATCTTCAATGCGTAAAACAAAAGTACCATGATGTTTTTTTGCAAATAAATAATTAAAAAGTGCTGTACGCACACCACCTATATGCAATGGCCCAGTTGGGCTTGGAGCAAAGCGAACTCTAACGTTATGAGACATTTTTTAAATTTTAGGATGCAAAGATAATTCTATAAATTGGAAAAAGAAATTAGTTGTAATTTTATCAGATAAAATAAACCAATTGAATAGCTACTCACAAATAGAAGAAAAATTAAATCAATTCTTACGTAAGTATTATACCAATGAAATACTTAAAGGCATTATTTTGTTTTTAACTATGGGGTTATTGTATTTGCTATTAACACTGGCCATAGAGTATTTTTTATGGCTAAAGCCAATGGCTAGACAAGGTTTATTTTGGATTTTTGTGGCGGTAGAAATCAGGTTATTTTATAAGTTTATTGTCGTAGCAATTTTTAAATTAATTGGTCTTAAGAAAGGATTAACCTACCAAAAAGCATCCCAATTAATAGGTAAACATTTTATCGAGGTTAATGATCAATTGACAAACCTATTACAGTTAAAAGACCAAAAAGGGGAGTCTGATTTATTATTAGCTAGTATAGAGCAAAAATCTCAACAACTTTCACCTATACCATTTCAAAACGCTATTGACTTTAAAGACAATAAAAAGTATTTGAAGTATTTGGCAATTCCTTTAGTTTTATGGATCATTATTTTTATAAGTGATAGAGATTTAAAGTTTTCAAAAAGTTTTGATAGAGTGGTGCATTATAATATGGCTTTTACCCCGCCAGCTCCCTTTGTTTTTAATGTTTTAAATGATCGATTAACGGTAGAAGAAGGTAAACATTATACCTTAAAGGTGATGACTACCGGAAATGTGGTACCGGAGCAAATGAAGGTAATTTTTAATAATCAAGCATTTTTCTTACAAGCTAAAGTGGGTGGGCACTTTGAGTATACTTTTAATAATATAGAGCAAAACATTAGTTTTGAGTTAGAAGCTAATGGTTATAAATCAATACCATATCAAATTACCGTATTAAATACTCCTCAAATTATTAGTTTTAATATGCGAGTAGATTATCCCGCGTATACCAAGAGAAAGAATGAAAGTATAGAAAACACAGGAAATTTAACGGTGCCTGAGGGTACAAAGGTGGTTTGGGATTTAGAGGCTAAGGACACCGAATTTATCACTTTTTTGTGGTTAGATGGCCAATCTAATCTCATAAATACAGATACTTTATCAAATAGTGCTAGTGTTTCAAAAATGGCACCATTTTCAATTGAAAAGCGTTTGAATAAATCCTTACGATATACGCTGGCGGCATCGAATATTAACTGGAACGATTACGAAAAATTATCATATAATATCAAGATCATTAAAGATGCTTATCCCAAAATAAAAGTAAAGTCTAATATAGATTCTGTAGGGTACGGTTCTGTTCAATTTATGGGTCAGGTTTCAGATGATTATGGGGTATCTCATTTAAATGTGGTGGCGGTTAATCAAAACACTCAAAAACCACAACTAAAAAAAATTGAAATACAGGCTAAAGATTTCGATCGGTTTTTTTATTTGTTTCCTAACGGATTAAATTTAGAAGAAGGTGCAGCTTATGACATATATTTTGAGGTATATGATAACGATGCTGTAAATGGTAGAAAATCTACAAGGTCTGAAGTATTTAAATACCTTCATAAAACCAAAGAGCAAATACAAGAGCAACAACTTATCGAACAAAAAGAAACGTTTGAGTATTTAGAAAATAACACAGAGAAGAGCCAACAAGTTCAAGAGCAATTAGATCGATTATCTGATAAATTAAAGCATAAATCAAAAAGCGATTGGCAAGACGAAAAAGAGATAAAAGCCTTTTTAGAGCGCCAGAAGCAATATAAAAAAATGTTGGAGAGAAATACCGAAAAATTGATGCATAATTTAGAAGAAATGGACGAAGATGAGAATGGAGAATTAGAAGAGATAAAAAATGATCTTCTAGAAAGAATGAATGAGTCTAAAGACATGTTAGAAAAAGAGGATTTGCTAAATGAATTAGAACAACTTACCGAGAAATTGAAGAAAGAGGATTTATTGGATAAAATGGATAAGTTATCCGAAAAATCAAAACAAGAAAGTAAAACCTTAGAACGTATTTTAGAACTCACAAAACGTTTTTATATTGAGAAGAAGTCAAAACAAATTGCGAACAAATTAGAGCAATTATCAAAATTACAAGACAGTTTATCGGGCATTAAAGAGAATACATTATCAGATCAAAAAAAGTTAAATGCTAAAATGGACTCTATTCAATCCGAATTTTCAGAATTGCGACAAATGAATGAGAGTTTAAAACAACAAATGAGTTTGCCAAAGACCAAAAGCGATGAAGATTTGATTAAACTAGAAATGCAAGAGGCGGTGGAGGAATTAAAGAAATCGGAACAGTCTAAAGATAGTCAGGGCTCACAAAAATCGCGAGATAAACAAAAGTCGGCTGCTCGAAAAATGAAGGAACTTCAACAAAAGTTAGATCAGAGTATGAAGCAAATGAAAATGGAAACTCTAAATGAAGATATAGATAACCTTCAGCAAATATTAAAGAATTTAATATTATTTTCTAAAGAGCAAGAAGAGTTAATGTTATCGTTTGATCTAGAAAGTGGAGATAAAGCAGATTATCCTGCTAAGTTAAAAAGACAACAAGTTTTAAAAGAGCATTTTGAACATATAGATGATAGTTTATACACGTTGTCGTTACGAATGGTTAAGATGAGTGCCAAAATACAGGAAGATCTTACGAATGCAGATTATAATATTGATAAGGCTTTAGAGAATATTGCTGACAATAGAGTTAGTAAAGGAATAAGTAATCAGAGATATACGATGATTGCCGCGAATAATTTAACAGATTTTCTTAGTGATGTTTTACAGAGTTTACAGAATAAAAAGATGGGGCAAGGTCAAGGTAAAGGTAAAGCAGGAGAAGAATTAAGTCTGCCAGATATAATTAAACAGCAACAATCCCTTCAAAATAAAATGAAAGAGGGGATGGGCAAACAACAAAAAGGAAGTGAGCCCAACCAAGAAGAAATGAGTGGAACTTTGTTTGAAATATATAAAGAACAACATGCTATACGGCAATCTTTAGAGCAATTAATCAAGAATAATGGAGAATCTGGCAAGAAGGCAAAACAAGCCTTAGATCAAATGGAAACACTAGAAAGAGAGTTGTTAGAATCTGGAATTAGTAAATCTACACTGGAAAGAATGCGACAATTGGAACATGAGATGCTAAAATTAGAAACAGCATTAAGACAACAGAATAATAGCAATGATAGAGAGTCAACCACAGGTAGTGATTTTAATATTAAGTCATCAAAACTTTTAGAATTAGAAAAAGATTTTTTCGAGCAACAAGAAATGCTTCAACGTGAAGAGTTACCTTTGCAGGACGATTATCAGCAAAGAGTCGATAATTATTT
>JAUIJW010000267.1 GCA_030431085.1 Bacteroidia bacterium | reverse complement strand
AAAAGTAAGATATTCTTTGCCCATAACGCTAATAGTTCAAACTTGAGCAAAAAGCCTCGTCATAGACGAGGTTTTTTTGTTATCCTTTTTTACTTTAACTTTTATTTAAAATGAACTCTAGTGGAGTTTACAAAAGCCTTGAGCAAGCAGCCATCAATACAATCGAAAAACTATCTCAAATAATATCAGGTAAACAAAGAAATATGAACGTAGAGGTGCGTTACATGTTACCCATTGCTATTCAATTAAATCACTAAAACAAAGCAATAAATACCTCTATAATTTGTAAATTTGAATACCAACGTATTTATATATGCAATTACAATTAAACAATCTGCCAACTTATGATACTGTTGGCGTTCTTGAACGAGTTAATCGTTTCTGTAAACGCAGTATTAAAAAAGAATCTAAAATCGAGGGTTTGAAATTAGCATTAAGCATGGTAGATTTAACTACCTTGGAGGGAAAAGACACTCCAGGTAAAGTAAAACAGTTATGTTATAAAGCTATGCATCCGCACGATAGTTTATCAGATTTACCTAAAGTAGCTGCCGTTTGTGTCTACCCTAGCCATGTTAAACTCGCTAAAAAATCACTTAAAGGAAGTCAAATTAATGTGGCCTCTGTTGCTACAGCATTTCCTAGTGGTCAATCTAGTCTAAACGTAAAATTAGAAGACACCCGTTTTGCAGTTAGCGAAGGCGCTGATGAAATTGATATGGTGATCTCTAGAGGAGCTTTTTTAAGTGGTGAATACTCTTATGTTTATGATGAGATTGCTAGTATCAAAGAAGCTTGTGGTAAGGCACATCTAAAAGTAATTTTAGAAACAGGAGAGTTAGAAACCTTAGACAAGGTGCGTCAAGCTAGCGAAATTGCCATGTTGGCTGGTGCAGATTTCATTAAAACTTCTACTGGAAAAATTCAACCAGCCGCTACCCTACCTGTAACATATGTAATGTTAGATGCTATTAAAGATTTCTATCTCAAAACAGGTAAAATGATTGGTATGAAACCAGCTGGAGGCATTTCCAATTCGAAAATAGCCTTACAGTACCTCGTCATGCTCAATGAAATGTTAGGGCAAAAATGGATGACTAATGATTATTTCAGATTTGGTGCCAGCAGCCTAGTCAATGATTTATTGATGCAGTTAGAAAAAGCTGTGTCGGGACATTATCAATCCAGTAATTATTTTTCTAAAGATTAGAGATGGTAAACAAAGAACAAATATTTAATTCAAACTGGTCTTACGCCGACGCTCTTGAAAATACAGAGCATATTCGTTTAAATAAAAAGTATGATCTTTTTATTGATGGTGAATTTTATCAACCTCAATCGAAGACCTATTTTAAAACAATTAACCCCGCTACAGAAAAGATTATAGCTGAGGTTGGTTACGCTAATAAAGATGATGTGAATTTGGCCGTTAAATCGGCAAAAAAGGCATTTGAAAGCTGGTCTAAACTCAGTGGAAAAGAAAGAGCTAAGTACATCTTTAGAATAGCTCGATTGATTCAAGAAAAAGCCAAAGAATTTGCAATCATTGAAAGTCTCGATGGCGGAAAACCCATTCGTGAATCTAGAGATATTGACATACCATTAGCCGCCAACCATTTTTTTTACTATGC
>JAUIJW010000088.1 GCA_030431085.1 Bacteroidia bacterium | reverse complement strand
GATGAGCTAAAAAATTCAAGAAACGAAAAATTTATTGTTGAAGTCAAAGACACAGATCTAAAAAAAGTCATTTTAAATAAAGAAGACCTGCTTTACGCCTACCCCTATCTAGAAAATAAAAAATCACCAATTAATAACGATTTCTCTAAAGACGAAGTAGGTATGGTATAAGGTTGCATAAAATAGGTATGTACCAAAGTAGCAGCCACAATGGCAAATACAATAGAACTTACCCATTCACCTAGTGCCGTTCTTGGTTTTAAGCTTCTCTCTTCTATATAATTTAGTTTAGCAAAATAATTGATATAAAAAATATAAAACCCTAGTGTAAGCACTACCAATACAGAATCTTTATTACTGTTAAAACCAAAACTTCTTATGGTTTCTACCCAAATCACTGGAAACATTAAAAGATTAATAATCGGTATAAAAAGTAATACAACCCACCATTTAGGCCGATTAATTATTTGCATTAGAATTACTGCATTATAAACAGGTATAGCAGCCTCCCAAGCTTTTCTTCCTGCCGCCACATAAATTTTCCAAGTTCCTAAAAAGTGAATTACTTGAAGTATCAAGAAAAATATAAACCATTGATCTAAACTCATGTCTTACTTATTTTGTTAACTTATATGTATCAATTATTGCTATTATGTTACGCTTTCGCGGAAAACTATCCGTTTAACACATCTTGCATACTAAAAACTCCTGTTTTACCGCAAATCCATTCGCTAGCTATCACCGCTCCTTTAGCAAACCCTTGTCGATTATGGGCCGTATGCTTAATTTCTATTTGATCGACTTCAGATTGATAGGTTACTGCATGGGTACCTGGTACTTCGCCTTCTCTCTCTACTTCTATAAAAAGGTTATCGGCGCTCTGTACATCAATGCTCCATTGTTTTTTACTTTTAAGCACCTGTTCTGCCAAAGTTATTGCGGTACCGCTAGGTGCATCAAGCTTGTGTATATGATGAATTTCTTTCATACCAACATCATAGCCTTCGATATTTTGCATGATTTTGGCCAAATATTCGGTAAGGTTAAAAAACAAATTAACTCCCACACTAAAATTTGAGGCATAAATAAGTGCGCCCTTCTTCTCTTTGCAGTATTCTACAATATGATCATATTTATCTAGCCATCCTGTAGTACCACAAATCACTGGAACATTTTGATCTATACAAGTTTTAAGATTATTATACGCTGCAGTTGGACTACTAAAGTCTATCGCTACATCTGCTTTCTTTAGATTATAAACTTTATCATTAACATCTATTTTTAGCACGATCTCATGTCCCCGTTCTATTGCAATTTTTTCTATGGCTTTACCCATCCTTCCATATCCAAATAAGGCTATTTTCATATTGTTCTAGTTAAAAATCAAATTTAATATTTACCCCTGTTACTATACTGCTATTCCATGGGTTAAGTTGTAATGATGGTTTAAATGATAAATTAGGGATAAAAGCTTTATCATCTAAATGTGCATCAACATTAGCTTCAATAATATTAAGCGCATATAAACCAATGGTAATAAATAATGATAAATCTCTATTTTTTTTTAAAATTTCTTGAGCCCTAATTAATCCCTCTGTGCTAATATTAGGATTGCCATTTTCACCATTAAACTCATCGGGTCTACCAGATAACCTAAGTTTAAATGCTGTTTGATATCGATCTAACTCGTTACTATTATCAATGTAGAAGTACATACCAGTACCCAAAGCTGCATAAACTATTGGGATTTTCCAGTATTTTTTATTGTAGGCTTGTCCTAAACCGGGTAATACTGCAGAGTAGAAGGCTGCTCTTGCTGGAGATAATGGATCTATTTTTTCATGAGCATACGAAGAGTCTTTGGCAACTTTCACTTCTTCCATAACCTCTTGAGCCAAGCAAAAATTCCAACAAAAATAACAGACTAAAAAGCTATAGAATATTTTATATGGCATTTATTCCATTAGTTTTTTAATTCGAATAAAGTCCTCTTCAGAATGAAAAGGAATAATTATTTTACCCTTTTCTTTACCCGATATTTTTACTTCAATTTTATGCCCTAGATACGTACTAATATCTTTAATTCCTTTTTTTACAAACTTGGGCAATTCTTTTTCTACTGGTGCCTTTTTTGTTAAAGATCTTCCCTCTCTAAGGTTTTTCACTAATTGCTCTGTTTGTCTTACAGAAAGCTTGTCTTTTAAGATACTTTGATAGATTTCTAATTGAGCATCTTGATCTGCAATATTAATTAAAGCTCTACCATGTCCCATCGATAAAAAGCCGTCTCGCATACCCGTTTGAATAATAGGATCTAACTTCAATAACCTTAAAAAATTTGTAACTGTTGTACGATTTTTTCCAACACGAATACTCAACTCTTCTTGCGTTAATTTAATCTCATCTATCAATTGCTGATAAGACAATGCCACCTCTATTGGATCAAGATCTTTTCTTTGGATATTCTCTACCAAAGCCATCTCTAGCATTTCTTGATCATTGGCAATTCTAATATAAGCTGGAATAGTTTTTAGCCCCAAAGATTTAGATGCTCTAAAACGTCTTTCTCCAGAAACCAACTGAAACTTATTGCCTTCGAGTTTTCTCACGGTAATAGGTTGAATCACCCCAAGTTCTCTAATTGAACTTGCCAATTCTCTTAAAGCCTCTTCATTAAAATTAGTTCTTGGTTGGTATGGATTTACCTCTACGGCATCAATCTCAATTTCTACAATACTACCTATAAGCTTATCTGCATTTTTATCGTTTACCGATACAATATCATCCTCCGTATCCTTTAATAAAGCAGACAATCCTCTTCCTAAGGCCTGCTTTCTAGTTGCTTTAGCCATTTGTATTCTTTTTAATAATTTCGTGCGCTAAATTAATATAATTTACGGCACCTTTACTTGTTGCATCGTAAGCGATAATGCTTTCACCGTAACTTGGTGCTTCGCCTAACCTAATATTTCTTTGGATGATGGTTTTAAAAACCATATCGTGAAAGTGCTTTTTTACTTCGTTTACCACTTGATTAGATAATCGTAAGCGAGAATCATACATGGTTAAAAGCAAACCTTCTATATCTAAATCTTTATTGTGTACTTTTTGAATACTTTTTATAGTATTTAAAAGCTTTCCTAACCCTTCTAATGCATAATACTCACATTGTATTGGAATAATGACAGAGTTTGCAGAAGTTAATGCATTCAAAGTAATTAGACCTAAAGAAGGAGCACAATCAATTAAAATATAGTCGTACTTATCAACAATTGGTGCAAGAGCCGTTTTTAACATATACTCTCTTTGCTCTCTGTCTACAAGCTCAATCTCTATAGCTACCAAATCTATATGAGCGGGGACAATATCAACATTTGGTGAACCTGTTTTAACAATTGCTGAGGCAATATCAACTGTGTGTTCTAGTACTTGATATGTTCCATTTTCTACTGTACTCACATCAATCCCTAACCCAGATGTGGCATTAGCTTGTGGATCTGCATCAATCAACAATACCTTTTGTTCTAACACCCCTAAAGCTGCTGCTAAATTTACCGTTGTTGTGGTCTTTCCAACACCTCCTTTTTGGTTAGCAATGGCAATAACTTTCCCCATGAAATTAATTGATTTTTCTAGCTGTAAAAATACAATTATTTATGAGTTTCAAAAATCTTATTTCATGAACTCATTAACAAAAAAAACATCCTTTATACAGAAATTTTCTACTTGGTATGTTTCTACCATTAAGATTTGTTAACCACGCTTTTTTGCCCTAATCATTGCTTCAAGCATATCCCACATTTCTTCCGGAATCTGATCAAGTAAATTAAATTGACCAGCACCTTGCAACCATTCGCCTCCATCTATGGTTATCACCTCACCGTTGATATAAGCAGAATAGTCTGACATTAAATAGGCGGCCAAATTGGCCAATTCTTGATGTTCTCCCACCCTTTTAAGTGGTACCTTTTTACTCATATCAAATTTTTCTTTCAAATCTCCTGGCAATAATCTATCCCATGCTCCTTTAGTTGGAAAGGGTCCTGGTGCTATAGCATTTGTTCTAATACCATATTTTGCCCACTCTACAGCCAAAGATCTAGTCATCGCTAAAACACCGGCTTTGGCTGTTGCTGAAGGCACAACGTAGGCAGAGCCCGTCCAGGCATAGGTTGTTACTATATTTAAAACTGTAGCTTTTTCTTGTTTTTGATTAATCCAGTGCTTCCCAAAAGCTAGCGTACAATTTTTTGATCCTTTTAATACGATATCTATAATAGTATCAAAAGCATTGGCAGATAGTCTTTCTGTAGGGCTAATAAAATTTCCTGCGGCATTATTTAGCAAACCATCTACTTTTCCAAATTTCTCTAAGGTTTTTGCTAACATTTGTTCAACTTGATCGTAGTTGCGTACGTCGCATTGCACCGGCAAAACAGTGCCTTGAGTTTTTTCTTCTAGTTCTTTAGCGGTACGTTCAAGTTTTTCTATATTTCTTGAACTAATTACTACGGCTGCACCTAATTCTAAGAAGTAAGTCGTCATTGCTTTTCCTAATCCGCTACCTCCCCCAGTAACAACAAAAACATGATCTTTTAAACATCCTTCTTTTAACATTGCGTTTTGATATTGCATCTTATTTTATTTTTAATTGTAAAAATAAGGTAATCAAAAAATTAATAGGTTAAAAATTTGATAAGTTTTTTTAATTTACCGCTTGTTAGAAATAAAAGTCTTTGTATATTTGCCGCACTTTTGAGAAAATATTGCATATACCGAATATAAAGATATAAAGAAATGAAAAGAACATTCCAACCATCAAAAAGAAAGAGAAAGAATAAACACGGATTTAGAGAGAGAATGTCTAGTGTTAATGGTAGAAAAATCTTAGCGAAAAGAAGAGCCAAAGGAAGAAAAAAACTTTCTGTTTCATCTGAAGCTAATCACAAAAAATAATGTGCTTTTCTAAAAATATAAGGTGTTACTTTTGTTAGTAACACCTTTTTTTATACCCAATTGTGAATAAATCTCTTACAATACTGTTATACAAATTATTAAATTTACATCCCAAAATTTGCAATAATGCCTAAAAACAAATCTATCAAATCAGTTTTAATTATAGGATCAGGTCCAATCATTATCGGTCAAGCATGCGAGTTCGACTATTCTGGTAGCCAATCTATTCGCTCATTGAAAGAAGAAGGAATTGAGATAACTTTAATCAATTCTAATCCTGCTACCATCATGACAGATCCTTCTTTAGCAGATAATGTTTATCTAAAACCTTTAACCACAAAATCTATTATTGAGATTTTAAAACAGCACCCTAATATTGATGCTGTTTTACCAACCATGGGTGGCCAAACTGCATTGAATTTATGTATAGAGGCTCAAGATAAAGGCATATGGGAAGATTTTAACGTTGATTTAATTGGTGTAGATATAGACGCCATTAAAATCACCGAAGATAGAGAACAGTTTAGACAATTAATGAATGAAATAGGTATTGGTCAGGCCCCATCAACCACCGCCAACTCATTTCTTAAAGGTAAAGAAATAGCCCAAGAATATGGGTTTCCTCTTGTTATTAGACCATCATTTACTTTAGGTGGTTTTGGAGCATCTATAGTTTATGAAAAAGAGCAATTTGACGAACTTCTAAGAAGAGGTTTAGAAGCGTCGCCCATTCATGAAGTAATAATCGACAAATCCCTTTTGGGATGGAAGGAATATGAGTTGGAATTACTTAGAGATAAAAACGACAATGTTGTAATTATCTGTACGATAGAAAATATGGACCCTATGGGTATACATACTGGTGATTCAATTACCGTTGCACCAGCTATGACTTTAAGCGACACCACCTATCAAAGAATGCGCGATATGGCCATTAAAATGATGCGATCTATTGGTGATTTTGCTGGAGGATGTAACGTACAATTTGCTGTAAGCCCAGATGAAAAGGAAGATATCATTGCCATTGAAATTAACCCACGTGTATCGAGATCATCTGCCTTAGCATCTAAAGCAACAGGATATCCTATTGCTAAAATAGCTACTAAATTAGCCATTGGATACCACCTAGATGAACTAGAGAATCAAATCACAAAAACAACATCGGCGCTATTTGAGCCTACTTTAGATTATGTTATTGTAAAAATACCACGTTGGAACTTTGATAAATTTGAAGGCTCTGAAAGAACAGTTGGCCTGCAAATGAAATCTGTTGGAGAGGTAATGGGCATTGGTAGATCTTTTCAAGAAGCTCTCCATAAAGCTACTCAGTCTTTAGAAATAAAGCGAAATGGTATTGGTGCCGATGGTAAAAGTTATACCAACTACGATCAAATCATTCAAAAATTAAAGTTTCCTAGTTGGGATAGGGTTTTCGCCATTTACGATGCCATTCAAATGGGAATTCCGTTAAGGAGAATCCATGATATCACTAAAATTGATATGTGGTTTTTAAAGCAGTATGAAGAATTATATACTCTAGAAAAAGAAATATCAACATTTAGTCTAAACACTTTACCAAAAGAGTTACTACTTGAAGCCAAACAAAAAGGTTACGGCGATAGACAAATAGCTCATATGTTAGACTGTTACGAAAGTGAAGTTTACAATAAACGTAACGAACTTAATATTAAACGTGTTTATAAATTGGTAGATACCTGTGCGGCAGAATTTAAAGCACAAACCCCATATTATTACTCTACGTTTGAGTCTACAATGATGATCGACGGTAAAGAATATGCCGAAAATGAATCTGAAGTTAGTAATAATAAAAAAGTGATTGTTTTAGGTTCTGGCCCTAATAGAATTGGTCAAGGTATAGAATTTGACTATTGCTGTGTTCATGGTGTTTTAGCAGCTAAAGAAGCTGGTTATGAGACCATCATGATTAACTGTAATCCAGAAACGGTATCTACAGATTTTGACACTGCAGATAAACTCTATTTCGAACCAGTATTTTGGGAGCATATTTACGACATCATTCAACATGAAAAGCCTGAAGGTGTTATTGTACAACTAGGTGGTCAAACCGCCTTAAAATTGGCTGAAAAATTAGACAAATACGGCGTGAAAATTATTGGCACCTCTTTTGAAGCTCTTGACTTAGCAGAAGATAGAGGCCGTTTTTCTACCCTACTTAAAGAACTTGAAATACCTTATCCAGAATTTGGTACCGCAACTACGGCAGATGAAGCATTAGCCATTGCAGATGATTTACACTTTCCTATTTTGGTTAGACCATCTTATGTACTAGGTGGACAAGGCATGAAAATAGTTATCAACAAAGAGGAACTCGAAGAACATGTAGTAGACTTACTAAGAAAAATACCAAATAACGTACTACTTTTAGATCATTATCTCGATGGTGCCATTGAAGCTGAGGCTGATGCTATTTGCGATGGTGAAGACGTACAAATCATAGGTATCATGGAGCATATAGAACCCTGTGGCGTACACTCTGGTGATTCTAATGCTACATTACCTCCATTTAACTTGGGTGAGTTTGTAATGCAACAAATTAAAGATCATACTAAAAAAATTGCAGTGGCCTTAAAAACAGTTGGCTTAATCAATATACAGTTTGCGGTTAAAGACGATATCGTATACATTATTGAAGCTAACCCTAGAGCCTCTAGAACGGTTCCTTTTATTGCAAAAGCCTACGGGCAGCCCTATGTTAATTATGCCACAAAAGTAATGCTAGGTGCCAATAAAGTAAAAGATTTTAAATTTGATCCAAAGCTGGAGGGGTATGCCATCAAACAACCCGTATTTTCATTTAATAAATTTCCAAATGTTGATAAGCGATTAGGTCCAGAAATGAAATCAACAGGCGAAAGTATTTTATTTATTGAAGACTTGAAAGACGATCAATTCTACGAATTGTACTCAAGAAGAAAAATGTACTTAACAACATAAGTTATAGACAAGGAGCCTCTTCAGGCTCCTTTTTTTATGCCAACTTAGAAATCACTTGCTCTAAAATTTCTTTAACTTCAGAAGCAAAAGCTTTAACGGCTTCATTTTCAACAGACATCATGGCTACTACAGGATCCATTGCCGCAATTAAAATACTACCATCCTTTTTTTGCTCAACCACTACATTACATGGTAAAAAGACACCAAGTGAACTCTCTGCCTGCAGTGCTTTATAGGCATAATTTGGATTGCATGCACCAAGAATTTTATAATCCATTACATCCACATCAAGTTTTTGCTTAAATGTAGATTTGATATCAATTTCTGTTAAAATTCCAAACCCCTTATCTTTGAGGGCTTTAGTTACCATACCAATAGCTTGTTCAAAGCTCACAGAACTCTCTAATTTTTTACATATTGCATATTCCATATCAAAAAAAATTTACTACTACTCAAATTTAGTAAATTCTTCTGCACAGAATGGTAACTTAAGTATCATAGCTTTAAATAATCAATTATATTTGTCAAAAAACTAACTCGAAATGAACTATATTTTGTTTGATGGCAGTTCTCGCGCCAACCTATTACCTTTAACCTATACCAAACCCGTTGCAGAATTGCGTATCGGTATTTTAACCATTAGAGAAAAATACGAAAAACGCTTAAATGCGAGTACCTCTACACTAACCGAAGAGTATTTAAGCAAAAAATATCCCATGGTAGAGATGCAGCATAATATCATGATCAATGCTTCATTTTTACCAACCGATCGACTTATTAAGGCCATAAAAAATTTAG
>JAUIJW010000087.1 GCA_030431085.1 Bacteroidia bacterium | reverse complement strand
AGTATCTATTATCTAATTAAATAAATAATTTAATACTCAAATTGTAAATTTATTCAGTAAAAAGTGTAACAGATAGAAAAGTAGATTGTCATTTATTTAACAAGAAGCCATTGCAAGAGCAAAATCAACATATCAAAGCATTATTAGAACGTTGTAAACAGAATGATACAACGGCTCAATTTGAAATATACAAATTGTATTACAAAGCGATGTATAATACCGCGCTACGGATATTGCAAGATAGTTTTGAAGCAGAAGATGCCATGCAAGAAGCTTTTTTAAATGCTTTCACAAAGTTACATACTTATAAAGGTGAAGTGGCATTTGGAGCATGGTTAAAGCGAATAGTAATCAATCGTAGTTTAACGCAGCTTAAAAAGAATAATAAAGTAGACGAAGTGAATTTAGAAGTGGTAAGTTATAAACTAGAAGATGAAGGAGAGCCATTAGGAGATATAGAGAATGTAGACTCAATTAAAGTCAAAGAAATTTTAAAGTCTATTAATCAATTAAAAGAAAATTATAGAATGGTTTTACAATTAAGTTTGATTGAAGGTTATGATAATGAGGAGATTGCATCAATATTGAATATTAGCCATGAGAATTGTAGAACAACTATTTCAAGAGCAAAAAGTAAATTAAGAAATATGCTAAAACCGGCAGTTTAAAAGTCATTATTTATGAAAAGCGATTTAGAAAATAAAATTGAAAAAATGAGAAGTGAGTTTGATTTTGCAGAACCATCGATAGGTCATTTCGAAAGATTTGAAGCAAAGTTAAAGTATCAAAAAGCAAGAAAACATAAGAATAAACTGGTGTTTAGAAGTTTAATTGCTGTTGCCGCTAGCGTTTTACTATTAATTGGTTTTTTTCTAGGTCAATCTCAGCATGAGCCTAAAGCTTTAGAGTTAGCCGATGTCTCTCCAGAGATGGCAGAAACTCAATCTTTTTATACCGTAAGTATTCAAAAAGAAATTGAACGTATTAATCAACAAAAAAACCCAGAAAATACTAAAATAATAGAAGATGCTTTTGCGCAAATACATATTCTAGAGAATAGTTATAAAGAATTAACTCTGCAGCTAAAAGAAAGTAATGAAGATAAACGCGTAATCTTTGCTATGATCTCTAATTTTCAACAGAGAATAGAAGTACTTCAAAATCTTCTTGAGCAATTAGAACTTTTAGAGCAGTTTAAGAGTAATCCTAATGAAGTAATAATTTAATAAAAGTAAATATGAAAAATATAATACACATCATTCTTAGTCTCATTTGTCTATGGCCTTACGCAGTCAATGCAAATAGCCTTGATAAAGGTAAACATGAAAAAAGCAAAACAATTAATAAAGAATATACCGTAAATGCAAACGCATTGGTTGATATTGATAATAAATATGGTAATGTTGATGTTGCTACTTGGAGCGAGAACAGGGTAGTGATTGAAGTTAAAATTACTGTAAGTGGTGATAGCGAAAGTAGGGTTCAAGAAAGATTAAACCAAATTTCAGTTGATTTTGAGGGCAGTAGGAGCAGGGTATATGCCAAAACTAAAATTGGTAATAATTCTGGATGGTCTGGATCAAAAAATAAACGGGTTCACTTTCAAATAGATTATAAGGTAAAAATGCCTGTAACGAATAGTGTTAAATTAGATAACGATTACGGTTCAATTTCTTTAAACGAATTAAAAGGTAAGGCAGAAATTAATTGTGATTATGGTAAAATAATCATAGGTAGTTTATACCATAGCAGTAATAGTATTCATATAGACTATACCAACAATTCTGTTATTGAGATGATGAATGGCGGAGAAATTAATGCAGATTATTCAAAAATTACCATAGAAAAAGCTAAGAAAGTTGAATTGAATGCAGATTATACAACCACTAAGTTTGAACATATTGAAGACCTTGATTTTTCATGTGATTATGGAAAGTTAGAGATAGATAATGCCAATAATATTAACGGTAATGGAGATTACTTAACCATGAATTTTGGTAAAGTTTTTAAATCATTAGATATTAATGCAGATTACGGTGGTTTAAGAATTAATAAGCTAATGGCAGGTTTTGAAAGGATTTCAATGGATACAGGTTACACAGCTGTAAAAATTGGTGTCGACAGAGAAGCCGCTTTTAATTTTGAAATTAATACGGGCTATGGAGGAGTAAGTATAGATGCAGAGAATACTACCTTTTTGAAGAAAAATGTAAAATCAAGCAGTAAGTATTACCAGGGCTTTGTTAACAAAGAAAATACATCTTCTATAATTAAATTGTCAGCAAGCTACGGCGCTATAAAAATATATAATAACTAACTTAAAAACCATCAATACCATGAAATTAAAATCTATAACTAGCCTTTTCGTAATGATATTTTGTCTAGTGACAACAATGTCTGCACAAAGCGTAAAGGGAAACGGTAACCTTATTAATTCAACTAGACAAGTAAACAACTTTAATTCTATTGGCGTTTCGGGCTCATTTGATGTTGAGCTACGCCATGGAAAAGAAGGGAAGATTGAAATAGAAATTGAAGAAAACCTTTTACCATATTTAATTACAGAGGTAGATGGTAAGCATTTAAAAATAAGATGGAAAAGAAATGCTAGAATAAGAACTAAACGAGGCGTGCATTTAGTGGTTCATTTTAAAAATTTGGAAGATATAGGCTTATCGGGTTCTGGAGATGTTGTAAGTAGAGATCCAATTAAATCAGAAACCTTTTCTGCAGCCGTTTCAGGTTCTGGAGATATGGAACTCAATGTAGTGGCTAAAAGCGTGAGCTTAGCAGTATCAGGCTCTGGCGATATGGAATTAGAAGGCTCGTGCGATGAATTTAGTGCTGCCGTATCAGGTTCTGGAGATATTGATGCTATTGATTTAAAAGCTAAGAATGCCGACGTAAGTGTTTCCGGTTCTGGCGAAATGACTGTTTATGCTAGCGAAAAGCTTAAAGCAAGAGTGGCCGGATCTGGCGGGGTAGAGTATAAAGGTAGTCCTAGAATTGAAGATATCAAGGTAAGTGGTTCTGGTAACGTTAGTAGTTATTAAGCTGAGATTTTACACCATAATTGAAAACGCTCTACATTTACGGAGCGTTTTTAATTTTAATAATCGTGGCAATAGAATCACAAAGTTGAACGGTAAGCTCAATAGCTTCTAACGGCTGGTTACCATTAATGATATATTTTCTACAGGGATTGTTTTTTACCTCACTTTTCGAAAAATCGACATTCCCTTTTCGTAAAACTTGATGTACACTTAAAGAATCTATTTGGTGCTTGGTTATCATCAGTTGAGCTTCTTCACTAAACTCAATTTTTTTTTGTTGAATGATATTTAATATTCTATCGTTGGGTAACCAGTTGCATGATGCCCTTTTTCCGCCAAGGAAGAAAAAAACTAAAATAATACCAATAAAAAATCCAAATCCGTAAAGGGCAAAGCGCCTTTTCATATCGTGCATAGAACACTAAAAAATTAAAAGATTAATATCTGTAAAGGGTAAGCCAAACCAATCTGCTATGGTTTTGTTAGACAAAACACCATGGTAAAAATACATTCCTTTTTGTAAACTTTTATCAAATCTAGCAGCATTTTCTAACCCTCCTTTTTCACCTATATTGAGAAGGTAAGGGGTGAAAATATTACTAATTGATACAGACGCAGTCCTTGAATAACGTGAAGGAATATTTGGTACACCGTAATGAATTACCCCATGTTTTGTAAAAGTTGGAGCGCTATGTGTGGTGATTTCTGATGTTTCAAAGCAACCTCCATTATCAATACTAACGTCTACAATTACAGCGCCATCTTTCATTTGTTCCACCATAGATTCTGTAACAACAATTGGAGTGCGTGTTTTACCTCTAATGGCCCCAATGGCAACATCACATTCAATAAGTGATTTTAAGAGATTTTTAGGTTGAATGGTCGATGTAGCTATAGGAAAGGAAAGTTTGTGTTGTAAGTGACGTAATTTGGTTAAAGAATTATCATAAACCTCTACCATAGCTCCTAAGCCTTGAGCTGTTTTAGCGGCAAACTCGGCCACGGTTCCAGCCCCTAGAATAACCACTTTGCTTGGCGGAACGCCACCAATATTACCCAATAACAAGCCGTTGCCAACATCGCAGTTGTTCATGAGTTCTGCAGCAATTAAAATTGAGGCAGTACCCGCAATTTCACTTAAAGATTTTACTAAGGGATATACTCCAAGACTGTCTTGTATATAATCAAAAGCAATGGCTGTAATTCTTTTGTTTGCTAAAGCTTCAAAGTATTTTTTGCTTTGTGTTTTGATCTGCATGGCAGAAAATAAAACGCTTTGAGGGTTCATCATCTCTATTTCTTTAAGAGATGGGGGCTCAATTTTTAATATAGTATTACAAGCAAATACATCATTGGCATTGTAAGAGATTTTTGCGCCCGCTTCAGAATATTGTTGGTCTGTATAATTAGTACCATCACCAGCACCTGATTCTACTACAATTGTATGACCATTAGCCGTAAGTGCAGCTACTGCATTAGGCGTAAGACAGATTCTTTTTTCTTCAAAATGAGTCTCTTTAGGAATGCCGATATAAAGTTCGTCTTTAGATTTAGCGACTTCAAGCATTTCTGGTTTAGGCATTAACTGCTCTTTACTAAATGGCGAAAATTGATCTGTCATCTTAGTTGATTTGTATACTTCTAGATCCGTTACTATTAGTGCTAATTCTAATAGCTACAGCATCTAAAGGTAATAAATTTTCTACTTTTTCTGGCCATTCAACGAAACACCATGTGTTATTATCAAAATATTCTTCAATTCCTATATCTAAAGCTTCTTCTGCATTGTTAATTCTATAAAAATCAAAATGATAGAATAAATCGCCTTGACTATTTTGATATTCATTGACTAAAGAAAATGTTGGTGAGCTTGCAATATCCGTTACACCGAGTTGGGCGGCAAGTTCTTTAATGAGTGTAGTTTTACCTACCCCCATTTTACCGTAGAACAGCAGAATACTAGGTTGTTTAACACCCAATAATATTTTCTTTGCCACAATGGGTAATTGATCTAAAGTGTAATCAAAATTCATTGGTCTATTGCATTTCTAATGAATGGTATACATTTTGTACATCATCATCTTCTTCTAATTTTTCGAGCAATTTTTCAACATCAGCCTGTTCATCTGTAGAAAGTTGTTTTGTAGTTGTTGGGATTCTTTCAAATCCCGAAGAAAGAATTTCTAAATCATTTTCTTCTAAATATTTTTGAATAGCACCAAATTGTTCAAAAGGAGCATAGATTAATATACCGTCTTCATCCTCAAAGACTTCTTCAACTTCAAAATCTATTAATTCTAATTCGAATTCTTCCAAATCCATGTTTAGCCCTTCTGCATTTACTCTAAAATTACAAGTATGATCAAACATAAATACTACCGATCCGGAGGTGCCTAGTGTACCATCACATTTATTAAAAGCAGCACGAACGTTGGCTACTGTTCTATTGTTGTTATCTGTAGCAGTTTCTACAAGTACAGCAATACCGTGTGGAGCATATCCTTCAAACAAAACCTCTTTATAGTTTTCTGTATTTTTATCTGCCGCCTTTTTAATTGCTCTTTCGATATTATCTTTTGGCATATTGGCAGCTTTAGCATTTTGAATTACAGCTCTTAATCTTGAATTAGTATCTGGATTAGACCCTCCTTCTTTTACGGCCATAACAATATCTTTACCAATACGTGTAAATGTTTTGGCCATGGCGCTCCAGCGCTTCATTTTTCTAGCTTTTCTAAATTCGAATGCTCTTCCCATTTCTAGTTATATTTTTAAATAAAATTAGTCTTTGTTAAACTTGAACCACTCCTAAATTAAATTTTTTGGTAATAGGGGCATGGTTGGCCGCTTCTATACCGGTTGAAATCCAATGCCTAGTTTCGAGTGGATCAATAATAGCATCAGTCCAAATTCTTGCTGCCGCATAGTACGGAGAAGTTTGTTGTTTGTATTTATTAGTGATGTGGCTTAAAATTTCTTCTTCTTTTTCTGGAGTGATGTTCTCTCCCTGTTTTTTTAACGCGGCTGTCTCAATTTGTAAGAGTACTTTGGCGGCTTGAGTACCTCCCATAACGGCTAATTCTGCCGATGGCCAGGCAGCAATAAGTCTTGGGTCGTAAGCTTTTCCGCACATAGCGTAATTACCTGCGCCGTAAGAGTTACCAATAACAACAGTAAATTTTGGAACAACAGAGTTGCTAACGGCATTAACCATTTTCGCACCATCTTTAATGATACCTCCATGCTCAGATTTACTACCAACCATAAACCCAGTAACATCTTGTAAAAATAGCAAAGGGATCTTTTTTTGATTACAATTGGCTATAAAACGTGTAGCCTTATCGGCAGAATCTGAATAGATTACACCACCAAATTGCATTTCGCCCTTAGCGTTTTTTACAATTTTTCTTTGGTTAGCCACAATACCTATGGCCCAACCATTAATTCTGGCATAGGCACAAATTAAAGTTTTGCCGTAATTCGCTTTATATTCATCAAAGACAGAATCATCAACCAATCGTTTGATGATTTCTTTCATATCATATTGCTCTGATCTTGATTTAGGGAGGATTCCATAAATATCCTTTTGATTTTCTTTTGGACTTTTAATCTGATCTCTATTAAATCCAGCTTTTTCTGTATCACCAATTTTTGCAATAATTCGTTTGATTTTATCAAGTGCATCTTCGTCATTTAACGCCTTATAATCGCAAACCCCTGAAATTTCGGTATGTGTAGTGGCACCGCCAAGTGTTTCATTATCAATGGTTTCTCCAATAGCGGCTTTTACCAAATAACTACCTGCCAGAAAGATACTACCAGTTTTATCCACAATAAGTGATTCATCGCTCATAATTGGTAAATAAGCACCGCCAGCAACACAGCTCCCCATTACAGCCGCAATCTGAGTAATGCCTTTACTACTCATGATAGCATTATTTCTAAAAATTCTACCAAAGTGCTCTTTGTCAGGAAATATTTCGTCCTGCATCGGTAAGTAAACACCAGCACTATCAACTAAATAGATAATTGGCAAATTATTTTCCATGGCAATTTCTTGGGCACGTAAATTCTTTTTGCCTGTTATAGGAAACCAAGCACCGGCCTTTACCGTTGCATCGTTGGCAACAACAATACATTGTTTATTACTGATATGGCCTATTTTTACTACAACACCACCGGATGGGCAACCTCCATGTTCAGCATACATGTCTTCCCCGGCAAATGCAGCAATTTCAATTGGAGCTTTGTCCTTGTCTAAAAGATAATCAATTCTTTCTCTTGCAGTTAATTTTCCTTTGTCGTGAAGTTTAGCAATTCGAGATGCACCGCCACCTTGATGTACTTTTAAAAGCTTTTTTCTTAATTCACTAACTTTTAATTTGTTATAATCTTCGTTTTGATTGAAGTTTAAATCCATACAACTGCATAATTAGAAGGGCTAAAGTACAAAATGAAAGTGATATATTTGATTAAAATTACCTAGAAAATAAATACCTAGGTAAATAAATTAAAAATTACTATCTTTGTGCCATAATTAAACAAGTTTATATGAAAACAAATAAAATTATTTATTGGATTGCAACAGGGTTGTTGAGTGCTCTACTACTAATGTCATCATCAATGTACATCTTTAAACATGAAGAGATAACTCAAGCTTTTGCTAATTTAGGATATCCTACTTATTTAGTTTATCCTTTAGCTATTTTAAAAATATCAGCAGTAATTGTATTAATCACGCAAAAAAACAATGTCATCAAACAATGGGCTTATGCAGGATTATTATTTGATTTTGTTTTGGCGTTTTTCGCGCATTTAATGATTGATGATGGCGAACATGTGCCAGCATTGGCGGCTGCAATTTTATTATTAACCTCTTTTATATTCAATAATAAACTAAACCCTCAAATAACAATTAAATAGTATATGAAACAAGTTTTAACTTTAGGTGGTAGCAATAGTGTAAATTCTATTAGTAAACAATTGGCAGAGTTTTCGGGTAGCAAATTAAGTGAGATTAACGTCGTGAATATCGATTTAAATGATTATGAGTTACCCCTTTTTTCGGTCGATTTAGAAGCGAAAAAAGGGTACCCAGAAAATGCTTTGGCATTACATGAAGTTTTTCAAAGGTCTGATGGTTTTATCATAGCGTTGGCAGAACATAATGGTGCTTACTCGGCTGTATTTAAAAATATGTTTGATTGGTTGTCTAGAATAGAAGCGAGTTTCTTTTATAACAAGCCATTATTACTTTTAAGTACTTCACCAGGGGCCAGAGGTGGTCAATCGGTTCTAGAAATTGCGTTATCAAGGTTTCCTAGACACGGCGCCGAAATTATAGGAAGTTTATCTATTCCTTCCTTTGAAGATAATTTTAAAGATGGACAGTTGGTTGATCCAGAATTATTAGAAACTCTAGAGGGTATGATTAAAGATTTTCAAAATAAAATTATAGATGGGTGATATTGCAAAAGACATCAATTCTAAGTTTTCTAGCGAAAAGGTTAAAGCCATTATTAATATTAGGTATACGGCACATTGGCTAGAAACCATGGGCTCTGCTATCTTAAAACCATATCAAATCTCAGAACAACAGTATAATGTGTTGCGTATTTTAAAAGGGGCAAATGAAGCTGTAAAGGTGACGGTGGTAAGAGAACGAATGATTCAAAAATCCCCAAATATCACCAGATTGATGGATAAAATGTGTCAAAAAAAATTAATTGAGCGCATGCGCTGTGAAGAGGATAGGCGGGTGGTTTATGTCAAAATTTCGAACAAGGGTTTAAAATTGTTAGAACAAATTAATATGGGTGAGTTAGAACATAAAGT
>JAUIJW010000086.1 GCA_030431085.1 Bacteroidia bacterium | reverse complement strand
CAGAATTCGTCCAATAATTAATTTCTCTCTTTAATAATTAATTACTATTGAGCACTTAAAAGCTAACTCATGAAAATAAAATTAATTTCAAAAACAATGATAGCACTTACTTTATTGTGTGTTATCGCCTGTTCAAATCACAAAAAAAACGGTAAAAAAACAGCGAGTTTAACAGAGCAATCGCAACCTACTGGTGAGGACAATATAGCTCACCAATGGGCTACAGTAATGATTGACGCCACTGCCAATGACACCGAGCGTTTTAAACCAAGACCAACCGTAACTTCAAGGTTTCTAGGCTTAGCATTCACAGCTATGTTTGATGCTTGGACAAGGTTTGATGATCAGGCCACTCCCTTGTATCTTGATCAAGTTACACGAGTACCCAAAGAAGACAGAACTTTAAGAAATAAAGAAATTGCCATAAGCTATGCCGCTTACAGAACATTGTTAACTTACTATTACACAGATAGTTTAATGTTAAAAGAAAAAATGTTAGCCCTAAAATTAGATCCAAACAATCACAGTTTAGACCCTAATACTCCAGAAGGCATTGGTAATTTAGCTGCCAAAGCGATATTAGAAAAAAGAATGCACGACGGTGCCAATCAGCTAGGTGACCATCAAAATTCTGATGGCATGCCTTATTCAGATTATACAGGTTACAAACCTGTTAATGATGCCGATACCAATACAGATTTAAACAGATGGCAACCCAAGTACTTCTCTGATGGTCAAGGTGGGAAATTTGCTCCTGGCTGTTTAACACCGCACTGGCAAAATGTAGAGCCTTTACTACTAAAAACATCAGACCAGTTTAGACCAGGACCTCCTCCTGTAGTGGGTTCCAAACAGCTTGAAAAAGAGGTGCAAGAAGTTATAGACCTACAAGCCAATTTAACGCCTAGAGATAAAGCTCTAGTAGAATTCATGAGAGATGGGCCAAAATCTGTGCAACAAGCAGGACACTGGTTAAAATTCTCAATGGATGTTTCTATACGTGATCAAAATACTCTTGATGATGATGTAAAAATGTTCTTTCTAGTAGAATCTGTAGCTATGGATGGATTTATAGCTTGTTGGGACTCTAAAATGCATTACGACTATGCACGTCCGTTTGCCTTGGTTCATGCTTATGCTAAAGATAAAACTATTAAAGGTTGGGGTGGTCCCGACAAAGGAATGATCACTATGAAAGGTCAAGAATGGAGACCATATTCGCCAGCTGTATTTTTATGCCCACCCTTTCCTAGTTACGTCTCTGGCCACAGTACCATAAGTGGTGGTTGTGCCGAAGCTCTAAAACTTTTTACGGGCAGTGATACTTTTGGTGTTGAAGAAGAAGTAATTCCTGGTGCCTTAACAGAGCCTAATAACCTAGGTGCGCCTGTAACCTTAAAATTCCCAACTTTCACCAAAGCTGGTGAAATGGCCGGTATCTCTAGAGTTATGGGAGGTTAC
The DNA here is from genome assembly GCA_030431085.1 of Bacteroidia bacterium. Taxonomy (GTDB): domain Bacteria; phylum Bacteroidota; class Bacteroidia; order Flavobacteriales; family Flavobacteriaceae; genus Lutimonas. The sequence goes on along the minus strand of JAUIJW010000086.1, from coordinate 7,502 downwards.
CACATACAAGCAGATAATATTGAAGGCTTAAAATTAGGAAGAAGAATAGCACAGTATAACTATAAAAAATACCTAGAACTAATAAATGGATCTAGTAAAAACTTAGCAAAGTTGAAATAAGTTTGGTTGATTAGTTAGTCTTTACGAGCCTTTTCATTGAATCAATGAAAAGGTTCGTAATAAAAAGCATTAAACATGATTAAAAAAAATACTATAAATAAAACTACTGTCTTAAGAATTAGCATTGCCATTGTTTACTTATGGTTTGGTGTTTTGAAATTATTTCCAAACGTAAGTCCGGCAGAAGACTTAGCCCAAAATACCATTACCTCTTTAACTTTAGAAATACTCTCACCTAATTTCTCTATTTATGCTCTAGCAGTTATAGAAGTTTTTATTGGCCTAACTCTACTGTTTAATGTATTCACAAAAACAGCTGTAATTGTTGCGCTCTCTCATTTAGTGTTTACATTCACACCGTTGTTATTTTTTCCTGATGTTTCATTTGCTAAAGCACCTTTTATTCCCAGTTTAACTGGTCAATATATTTTAAAAAATATCATTATTATTTCTGCATTAATCATGATATATCCATGCCAAACTTCAACAAATCAAAAGTTAAATTCTAAGCTAGAGCCATAGTATATTCATTATCTTTAAGTAAGAGGTAATTTAGTTTTTAAATTCTCTACAATGTGGTATACCGCTGGGCAGATTTCGGTATTATTCAATGTTAAATTAGTTAACTGAATAAATTTTTTGCGATTGGTATGCGGGTATTCACTACAAGCTTTTGGTCTTACATCATAAATGTAACAAGTATTATCAGGTTCTAAAAAGGTACAAGGTGCTTCTTTTAAAACCATAAAGTCATCTTCATCTCGTCTAAGGTAAGTTTCAATAAATTGAATTTCTTTTATCCTTAAGAACTTCGAAATTCGCTTAATATCTTTCTCTGTAAAAATAGGACTCGTTGTTTTACAGCAATTGGCACAGGCTAAACAATCTGTTTTATCGAACTGCTCTTCATGCAATTGATGAACTGTTAAATCGAGATTTTTTGGCGTTCGTTTCTTTAATCTTTGAAAATACTTCTTAGTTTCTTTCTTTTTCTCCTCCGCTAATTTTGGTAAATCGTTGATGAACTCTTTCATAATACTTACATCTTAGCTGCAAATTTAGAATTAGTTAGCCAATATCTTATGAAAATAGCTATTTTTGCGCCATAAATTAGGATTTATATGTACCAATTTTTAGAAAATACAGCAAAAGAAGGATTAAAGTCTTTGTATGATATTGAAATACCAAAAATTGAGTTTCAAGAAACTAGAAAAGAATTTGAAGGTGATATAACCATTGTCGTCTTTCCTATACTCAAATACATTAAGGGTAATCCATTCGAAATTGCGACTAAACTTGGTGAATATCTTTTAGACAACGATGATCACATCGTAAAATTTAATGTGGTTAAAGGTTTTTTAAACTTGGTGATTTCTGATGCCTATTTTATCAATGCCTTTCAAGAAATACTTGCGCAACCAGACTATGGTATTGTTGCTAATAAAGATCAAGATGCGGTAATGGTAGAATATTCTTCGCCTAACACCAATAAACCATTGCATTTAGGACATATACGTAATAATTTATTAGGGTATGCTGTGTCGCAAATCATTGGTGCCTCGGGCAAAAAAGTTTATAAAACCCAAATCATCAATGACAGAGGCATACACATTTGTAAAAGTATGCTGGCGTGGCAAAAATTCGGTAATGGTGAAACCCCAGAAAGTACCGGATTAAAAGGTGATAAACTTGTTGGCAATTACTATGTAAAATTCGATCAGGTTTATAAAAAAGAAATTGAGCAATTAATAGATCAAGGGCAAACAGAAGAAGAAGCAAAAAAAAACGCACCCATTTTGCTCGAGGCTCAAGATATGTTAAGGCAATGGGAAGCTGGAGACACAACCACCGTAGAGCTTTGGAAAACCATGAACCAATGGGTTTATGACGGTTTTAATATATCGTATAAAAATTTAGGTGTAGATTTTGACACCAACTACTACGAAAGTAATACATATTTATTGGGTAAAGATGTAGTCGCTGAAGGATTGGAAAAAGGCGTATTTTTTAAAAAGGAGGACGGTTCTGTTTGGATTGACTTAACCGCTGAAGGACTAGACGAAAAAATAGTACTTAGAGCAGACGGCACTGCCGTTTATATGACTCAGGACATTGGTACTGCCATTCAAAGAATCAAAGATCATCCAGACATTAACACTTTAGTCTATACCGTTGGTAATGAACAAGATTATCACTTCAAGGTTCTATTTTTAATCTTAAAGAAATTAGGATTTAGCTGGGCAGACCATTTACATCACCTTTCGTACGGGATGGTTGATTTACCTTCTGGAAAAATGAAGTCTAGAGAAGGTACTGTAGTAGACGCCGATGAGTTAATGATTGAAATGACCAATACGGCAAGAGAAATTTCTCAAGAGTTGGGTAAGCTGGAAGGTTATTCTAATGAAGAAAAAGAAAATTTGTACAGAGTTATTGGTTTAGGCGCTCTGAAATATTATATTCTAAAAGTTGATCCTAAAAAAAGAATTCTATTCGACCCAAAAGATTCTATAGACTTTAACGGTAATACCGGACCATTCATTCAATATACTTATGCTAGAATTCAATCTATCATTAGAAAAGCAAATTTTGATTTAAAAACACAAATTGATGAATATAGCTTGAATGAAAAAGAAAAGGAATTGATTAAAGTATTACAAAATTTCCCATATGTAATTGAAAATGCTGCTCAGAATTTAAGTCCTGCTCTTATCGCAAATTATACTTATGATCTTGTTAAAGAGTACAATTCATTTTATCAATCTATTTCTATTTTAGGTGCTACAAAAGATCAAGAAAAAATATTTCGATCGCAATTATCGCAAATGGTTGGCCATGTTATTAAAACAGCATTTTCCTTATTAGGAATAAACGTTCCAGAAAGAATGTAGATTATTTTAAAATAACTTGAACTTTTAGTTTTTGATATTATTAAAAATAATTGTTAACTTCGTCATAACAAGTACACTTTTTAAAAGTGTATTTTTTATTTTGATATGATGAAAAAAACGAGATTTATTTATTCCCTCGCTTTAATCTTATTTTTTCAAATTTCTCAAGCGCAGCTTATCATGATTGATGGCGAAACTGGAGAATACAGCTATGAAGAAGTAGTTACCGCAAACGGGAAATCACAGAATGACATTTTAAATAGAGCTAACGATTGGGTTCAAAAATATTACCCAGATCAGCTCAAATTAAAATTAGACTCCACCAGTGTGAGTTTGGTTGGTAATACACCAATTTCATGGAATTTGATTAATAAAAATATTGATATTACAGTATTCTACAATATTGAAATCAAAACCAAAAATGGCAAATACAAGTATAAGTTTGATAGCTTTAGAGAAGGCAAAACCATTCGAGGTGAAATTGATGCTCACGATTTAAAAACATACATTGAAAGATTTCCTCAACGTTATCAAATTTTAGTTGAGGAGCCTATAGACAATGAAATCACTTGGGCTATTGAAAGCCTAAAGTATTATGTAGAACATGGCTCCATGCAAAAAGAAGATGATGATTGGTAAGGTCGTTAAACCATCTCAACAATTCTTTCAAGTGCCATACCTCTCGATGCCTTAATTAAAAGGGTGGAGTGTTTTAAATGTTCTAAATTATAATTCAATTCAAATTCTTTTAAGTCTTTAAACTTTTTAATTTTTGGACTCGTAACTTTAGTGCTTTCAAACAGTTGACCTATCAATATAGCCATATCTATATCTAACTTTTCTACAAGTTGAACAATTTTATTATGTTCATCAATAGCAGTATCACCAATTTCAAACATATCCCCTAGTATAGCGATCTTTTTTTCACCAGAGAGTTGTGCTAAATTTTCGAGAGCGGCCTCCATACTATTGGGGTTGGCATTATAGGCATCTAAAATAATTTTAATATTTCCTTTTTCAATAATTTGAGATCTATTGTTAGTGGGCACATACGTCTCAATTCCTTTTTTAATATCGGATATATCTATTTTAAAGAAGAGTCCGAAAGCAATAGCTACGGCGATGTTAGTGAAATTATACTGTCCGATTAATTGGCTTTGTATTTGTATATCTTGACAGCTTACTTTAACAAACGGATTTACGCCAAGAAATTCTATATTAAAGTCGCTATTAGAACTACCAAAAACTATTCTTTTTATAGTATTAGACCTTTTCATTTGTACTGGGTCATCAGCATTCACGAAAACCATTTTTTCATGTTTTTGTAAATGTCTGTACATTTCGGTTTTACTTTCTATCACTCCATCCAAACTGCCAAATCCTTCCAAATGAACTTTACCAAAGTTAGTAATATACCCTACATCTGGGTAGGCTATATTACATAAAGTTTCTATTTCTAATGGATGGTTAGCTCCCATCTCTACTACTGCCATTTCAACCTCTGGGGTGATCGACAACAATGTTAAAGGTACTCCGATATGATTGTTAAGATTACCTAATGTAGCTTTAGTTTTAAACTTTTGCGATAATACAGCAGAAATAAGCTCTTTGGTTGTGGTTTTGCCATTACTTCCTGTTAAGGCTATAATGTTTGTACCTAATTGAAATCTATGAAACCTCGCCAAATCTTGTAAGCAAATAAGAACATTCTCCACCAATATCATGCGGTCATCTGTTTGATATTCTTCTTCATCAACTATGGCATAATTTGCTCCTAAGGTTAATGCCTTTTCGGCATATCGATTACCGTTAAAATTATCTCCCTTTAAGGCAAAAAAAATAGCACCGTTTAAATCTTTTCTTGTATCTGTAGCTACCTTGTAGGTTTGTTGATACAACTTATAAATTTCTTCAATTTTCATAAAGTAAATGTATAAAAAAACTCAATATCGTTACTTGATATTGAGTTTTTAAAACCTTTTAAAATCTATATATTATTTTCTTGCTTCTTTCCGTCTTCTAGAGTTAGACATGTGCCCTAATCTATCTGTGGCGCATCTAAACCCAATGTAATTAGTAGCCATATACTCAGGTAAATATCTTCTTTGAGCTGGGTCTAGCCAAAAAGCTCTATCTCTCCAAGATCCTCCTTTGTACACTCTTGTTTGATCACTAATTAAAGTATTTCTAGTTTTAGTATCATACTGTTGAATAATTAAACCACTTTCACCAATTTGTCTAGGTATTTGCGGCGAATTATACATTCTAGGTTTAGTTTCTATTTCTTCATCATCTCTAAAATAATTTTTTGTTGAAGCCAAATCACCATCTCTACTATCAATGTTATAAGCCTTTTCGTAGTTTCTACGCATGAATGCATCTCTTTTAGTGATAGGCTCATACTTTACACTACCAGGTAAGTCTCTTGGTACGATTTTTCCGTTATCTAAAGTGTCAAATACTATATTATTATAATCTACAACAACTACTTTACCTTCTTTGTCAATCATTTTCTTTTGGAAAACATTACCGCGGAAATAACTAAAATCATTGGCATCATTATCAATAATCGGACGATAAACATCTGCAACCCATTCGGCTACGTTACCAGACATATCATATAAACCGAAAGCATTAGGCTTGTATGATTTAATTCTCATTGTAATATCTGCACCATCATTACTCCATCCAGCTAGACCACTATAATCTCCTTTACCTTGCTTAAAGTTGGCCATTTGATCGCCTTTATACCTTCTCGAAGATTCTCTAGTAGATTCTCCATTCCAAGAATATTTTTTTCGTCCTCTAATACTGTTATATTCTCTATTTTCTACTAAAGCTTGAGCAGCATATTCCCATTCTGCTTCTGTAGGTAATCTAAATCTTTGAGCTAGTATACCATCAGATATTTTTACATGGCGACCTTGAAAACTACCTTTAGACTTCTTATCACCTTTAGATTTTTGAGAATAATCCTTAATCCCTTTATAATAAATTGAAGAATCTCCTTCGAACAATAAATTAGGGTTCGTTAAATAAGTTTCTGTGTCAAATCTATTAGCGCCTTCTACTTGTAATGAATCATGATCAAACAATGTATGTAAAACACCTTTTTCTATTAAAATTTTCTCATTAACACGATCAGTCCTCCATTTACAATATTCTGTTGCCTGTTTCCACGAAACACCAACAACTGGATACTCTGCATACGCTGGGTGACGTAAATAGTTTTCTGTAAGTAGTTCATTAAACCCTAAAGTATTTCTCCACACTAAAGTATCTGGCAATGCTGCTTGATAAATTTTACGATAGGTATCGTCTGATGGTGGAAATACTTTTTCTAAATATTGTAAATATAGCAAATACTCTATATTGGTTACCTCTGCTTCATCCATGTAGAATGATCTCACTTGTTGTTTTACTGGTGTAGTATTCCAATCAAACATTACATCATCTTGTACACTACCCATGGTAAACGTACCTCCTTCTATTAATACCATTCCTGGAGGATTGGGCATTTCTTTGTAATTGGTATTAGCTTGAAAACCACCATATTTGGGGTCGTTGTATTCCCACCCAGTAAGGGTAGATACATTTTTACCACCTCCTGTACAGCTCGCTAAGGTAATTGCCGATAGAATTAGTAGTACAACTTTGCTATTGCTAAACTTTTTCATGATTTTAAGTTGGTTTATTTTTTTAAATAAAAACACAAATTTATTATTGTTTAAATTCATCTTTATGGCCAATACACAATTGGCTTTAATTCTTGTATAACGATTGTTTTTTTTCTTTATTATATGTAACGTTGTAAAAAATTAATTTCATCAATTTGAATTGTAAAAGGGTTTCAAATAAATTCCATTTATCATGCTTCTTCATGCTTGTTGTTAGTATTTGTGCATTTTCTCAATCCACTTTTACTAAAAGTTTTACCCTCGACTGGGATAACACTACTCCCATAACTATAGACAAAATGACAACCATTACGATACCAACTATTGTAAATCATGGTATCAATTCAAATAACATTCCTCATTACACTACTACATTTAACGTACAAAGTTACGGTATAGTACCCAAGTATCATGTTAAAAATGTTAAATTTGAGAAGATAGAGCAAAATCTTTTAAAAGCGATTAATCTTGATAAAATTTCTGATAGTCTCATAGTTCATTTTAATCTAGGTCTAGCAAAAAACAAAGCTTATGGAGTTTTAGCTCTAGAAGGTTTAGTGAAACAAAATGGTCAAGTATTAAAAATTACTGCATTTGATTTTGAATATACAATTGAAAACAACGCCCGAAAATATATTCCTACACCTGTTTACAAACAAGAATCTGTTCTAAACCAAGGGCAATGGTATAAATTCGCAATAGATACCAGTGGTGTATTTAAGTTAGATAAAGCCCTGTTAGAAAACATGGGAATTAATACGAAAGATATCAACCCAAGAGACATTAGAATTTATGGTAACGGGGGGGCATTACT
>JAUIJW010000266.1 GCA_030431085.1 Bacteroidia bacterium | reverse complement strand
AAAAAATAATGATGCTTTCTGGAGACAAAGATTCTATTACTCAAAAAGTGGCATCAGAATTAAATATTCAAGAAGCCAAAGGCGGTTTATTACCAGAAGATAAATTGAATGAAGTAGAAAAATTAAAACAAAATTCAGAAAATAAGATTGCTTTTATTGGTGATGGTATTAATGACGCTCCAGTTTTAGCTGCAAGTGATGTTGGTATTGCAATGGGTGGTTTAGGAAGTGATGTTGCAATTGAAACAGCAGATGTAATTATCCAGACAGATCAACCTTCAAAGGTGGTAAAAGCTATTCAAATTGGTCGTTCTACAAGAAAAATCGTTTGGCAGAATATCATTTTAGCATTTGGTGTAAAAGTAATTGTGCTAATTTTAGGAGCGGGTGGTTTAGCTACAATGTGGGAAGCTGTTTTTGCAGATGTTGGTGTTGCTTTATTGGCAATATTGAATGCGGTTAGATTACAAAGAATTTATTAAAAACAATCTTTTTTAACATTTATTTTAATCTTTTTTATTTCATTATTGTACCTTTGTATTCAGAATGAAAGAGTTTTCTCATAAAATATTCGCTATTTTAATGTCGTTTGTAGTATTATTTTCTACAACTTCATTTGCTATCACAGAACATTATTGTGGTGATACTCTTATGGATACTGCTATTTTTTGCTCAAGATGAATTGCAAACTTCAGCTGATAAAATATCTTTTGAGCAAAAGGTTTTTATTGCCTCATTCATTTATACTTATATAAACCTATTCGAAGGTTTAGATAAAAATGTATCTTCTTTTGAAGAATACGCCCCTCCAATCGTCACAAATCAAATCTACAAGATTGACGAGAGTTATTTAATCTGATTTTTAAACAATAGACCGTATTGTCCTATAACTAAACAGTTATAAGGATAATTTGTTGTATTCGGTGTTTTTTTAACGCCTTTGTCTAATTGTTTAATTATCAAGATAAATGATAAATAATAGTATCAAATTTTTAATAGAAAATAAACTTGTAGCAGTTCTTTTACTAGTCCTTTTTATTGGCTGGGGAACTGTAAATGCACCATTTAATTGGGACACAGGATTTTTACCAAGTAGTCCTGTTGCTGTTGATGCAATCCCTGATATTGGTGAAAATCAACAAATTGTATTCACAAAGTGGGATGGTCGTTCCCCACAAGATATAGAAGACCAAATTACCTACCCATTAACTACTTCATTATTGGGTATTCCAGGTGTTAAAACCATACGTAGTTCTTCTATGTTTGGCTTTTCAAGCATCTATATCATTTTTGAAGAAGATGTAGAGTTTTACTGGAGTCGTAGTAGAATCCTAGAAAAATTAAATTCATTACCTAGTGGATTATTGCCTAACGATGTAAATCCTGCATTGGGTCCAGATGCAACAGGATTAGGTCAAATATTTTGGTACACTTTAGAAGGTCGAGATGAAAAAGGTAATGTAACTGGTGGCTGGGATTTACACGAACTAAGAAGTATTCAAGATTACTATGTTAAATATGCCTTGTCTTCAGCAAGTGGTGTTTCTGAGGTAGCTTCAATTGGTGGTTATGTTCAAGAATATCAAGTGGACGTGAATCCAGAATTAATGCGCCAATATAATATTGAATTACACCACATTGTAAAAGCTGTAAAACAAAGTAATAAAGATATAGGTGCTCAA
>JAUIJW010000265.1 GCA_030431085.1 Bacteroidia bacterium | reverse complement strand
CTTAAGAAATCATCTGATCTTAAATGCTTGTCTCTTTTTTTGTTTCCTGTATCGATACTTTTAGCATTAATACACACTTCTATATAAGCTTTTTCTAATTCTTTTGTATCGATCGCTACTTTACCACTAAACTTATCAAAACTGCCATGAACTGTATTGATTCCAAAATTTGAAACACTAAACTCTATACTACTAGATGATAGTTTAGTTTCATTCTGTTGCGCCAATAAATCACTAACGGTCGCCAGAAATAAAAAAGTAACAAAATAATATGTTCTCATAAGATGTATATTTAAGTTTTAAAGTTAAACATTTTTAAATGAAACCTTTACAAACACATAAATCAAAAGACGGCAACTATGATTTATTCAAGGTGTAAGAAATGTAAAAAATATCATTAAATCATTTGTTTTATTTGCTGTAGCCCACTATATTTGCACCGCTCTAACAAAGTGTATTTATAACTTGATTTTAAGTACTAAAAATACATTTTAAATTAGGATGGTCGCGTAGCTCAGCTGGATAGAGCATCTGCCTTCTAAGCAGACGGTCATAGGTTCGAATCCTATCGCGATCACAGATGAATAGTAAAGCCTGGCATGTGCCGGGCTTTTTTTTGGTACGTTCGTCGAAACCTTAGTCTCGTTAGAGCGTAATAAAATAATAAAGGTAAATATTAACGAACTTTTTAAAGCTCTTTTAAATCAAGATACCTAAAAGTAATAAAGGTTATTGCTTTTGATCGCTTTGATAAACAGCTTCATCAAATAGATCGGCAAAAAAATTACCATAGCAATCTAATACCCTAGTGGTAGCATCGGTTCTTTTTATCTGACCATCTCTACGCAATAGATAATGGTCTAAAGTACCACCTTGCGTAGTATTCATACCATTATAATACCAGTTTTCTACAAACTCCGGAAAGGTAAAACCTTTAACACTAATACGGGTTTTGCCTTGTATATTAAAAACTTCAATTAAAGCAGTAAATTTATGTTGGGCGTACATGGGTAAGCCATCGCAAGAAATTTTGGTAGGCCCTACTAAATTAGATTTCTTAAAACCCAGAATATTCAAATTTTTAGTAAAATCATGTTTCTGCAACTCAAGTTGTAGTGCCTCCATAGACTTTACATCATAATATCTTTGCCATACCAATTGATGATCAATTACATAAAAATCGCCAATAGAATCTGTTTTGTGCCATTTTTGGGCATACCCAGACAGATTAGCAAATACAGATACAATAATAATTAAGACTATTTTTTTCATGAGTTGAAAATCAAAAAGCTTGCGTTAACAAGCTTTTTGATCTATAATTAAGTAATGGGTGTCTTATTCTTTATGCATAAAACTTTGTTTACCTAGTAATTCTTCTTCAGATTCTACATGATCATCGTCGGGCACACAGCAATCTACAGGACATACGGCCGCGCATTGCGGTTCGTCATGAAAGCCCATACATTCTGTGCATTTATCTGGTACTATATAATATACTTCATCATTAACTGGTTCTTGATCTTCATCAGCGTCATAGGTATTGCCATTAGGGAATACTACTTTTCCAGATAAAGATGTTCCATCAGATACCTTCCACTCTTCTGCTGCTTCATAAATTGCATTATTCGGACATTCTGGTTCGCAAGCACCACAATTGATACATTCATCGGTTATAATTATTG
>JAUIJW010000085.1 GCA_030431085.1 Bacteroidia bacterium | reverse complement strand
ATTGAACCCCAAAAAAGAATGCTTAGCTCTATGACGCCTACAATAGTTGAGCAGATGGGTAAACTAAAGATGGTGGTGGGTACACCCGGAGGTTCAACAATTATTACCTCGGTGGCACAAAATATATTGAATGTTTTAGAATATGATATGGGGATGCAAGAATCTGTAGATACACCTAGATTTCATCATCAATGGTTGCCAGACCATATTATTTTTGAGCCTATTTTTGATACCATAAATTTTAAAGCATTGCGTAAAAAAGGATATCAAGTTGAACAGCGAAATACAAGAATTATTGGTCGAGTAGACGCTATACTGGTACTACCTGACGGTACTCTTGAAGGCGGTGCAGATTCGCGTGGCGATGATACCGCCATTGGATTTTAAAGTAAAAACTATGACAAAATTAAATAAACATTCGGTTTGTATTCACACGGGTGAAATTAAAGATGAACAATTTGGAGGGGCAGTATCTCCTATTTTTATGTCAAGTTCTTACCCATTTTTAGAGGTAGAACAGAAGCGTTATCCACGTTATTTTAACACACCAAATCAAGAGGTTATTGCCCGAAAGATAGCTGTTTTAGAGCAAGCAGAAGCGGGCCTTACATTTGCTTCGGGTATGGCAGCAATTAGCACAACTCTATTAGCTTTGCTTAAACCTGGAGATCATGTAGTATTTCAAAATGAGATTTATGGTGGTACTTACAATTTAATCTGTAAAGATTTCGATCAATTAGGTATTCAATATAGTTTTACGGATGGTGTTGCTGTAAATGATTTTGAATCTAAAATTAAATCAAATACCAAAATAATTTATATAGAAACTCCATCTAACCCTCTTTTAACCATAACTGATATAAAAGCTGTAGCTCAATTAGCTCAAAATAATGGTATTATCACGGTAATCGATAACACGTTTGCTTCTCCTATCAATCAAAACCCCATTCTGTTGGGGATTGATGTTGTTATCCATAGCGCTACAAAATATTTAGGGGGTCATAGTGATATTTTAGCGGGGGTTGTGGTGAGTCAACAAAACATTATTGATCAAATTTTTCAAAAAGGAATTATACTTGGTGGGAATTTAAGTGACTTTATGTGCTATCTTCTGGAGCGAAGTATTAAAACACTTGGAGTAAGAATTGAAAAGCACAATAACAATGCCATGGATATTGCTCTATTCTTAAATAATCACTCTAAAGTCAATGCAGTATATTATCCTGGTTTAGCAAATCATCCAAATCATCATATAGCTAAAAAACAAATGAATGGGTTTGGAGGTATGTTGTCTTTTAAATTAGATCAATCTATAAATCAAACCGAATTTAAAAACAGGTTTAAAATAATTAAACCAACCATGAGTCTGGGAGGAGTAGAAACTACAATATTAAAGCCCACTTTAACCTCTCATGCTCTACTTTCTGAAGAAGATAGGTGTAAGCAGGGTATTACGGATAATTTATGGAGGCTGTCTGTAGGGATTGAAGATATTGAAGATCTAAAAAACGATTTAAATCAAGCATTAATATGAAACTAGATATATTAGCCATTGGCGCGCATCCAGATGATGTTGAGCTAGGTTGTGGCGCCACTGTGGCCAAAGCAGTAGAGTCCGGTAAAAAAGTTGGAATTATTGACCTAACAAGAGGAGAACTAGGCACTAGAGGTTCTGCAGAAATTAGAGATCATGAGGCTAAAAATGCGGCAAAAATTTTGGGCGTTACTCTTAGAGAAAATCTCGCTTTCGCGGATGCTTTTTTTCTAAATGATAAGGCTCATCAGATTGAAATCATTAAAATGATAAGAAAATACCAGCCCGATATTGTATTATGTAATGCTATAGACGATAGGCATATAGATCATAGTAAGGCTAGTAAATTAGTATCGGACGCTTGCTTTTTATCTGGATTGAGGAAAATTGAGACTCAGATTGACAATCAAACCCAAGAAGTATGGCGACCAAAATTGGTGTATCACTATATTCAATGGAAAAATATTGAACCAGATTTTGTAGTAGAAGTCAATGATTATATCGACAAAAAAATAGAGGCGGTCATGGCTTATAAATCTCAGTTTTATAACCCTAATAGCAATGAGCCAACTTCGCCAATTGCTACTAAAAATTTTAAAGAAAGTATATCTTATCGCGCTCGAGATTTAGGGCGATTAATTAATAAAGATTATGCCGAAGGATTTACGGTAGAACGATTGGCGGCTGTAGAAAATTTGACAGATTTAATTTAAAAAAATATTTGCTGTAAATGAGAATTTAATTACATTTGCACTCGCTTAATTTAAGAAATTAAAAAAGCGAATGACGGTGGTTGTAGCTCAGCTGGTTAGAGCGCTGGATTGTGGTTCCAGAGGTCGCCGGTTCGAACCCGGTCTTCCACCCAAATTTTTAAAAGCCTAACAATTTGTTAGGCTTTTTTTGTTTTAAATCTATGCTACTCCGTCTAGTAGCTATACAATTTATTTAGCCTTATAAAAGTTTTTTTTACTAAGTATAACTTAAACTATATTTATACATTTACGTTTTAAAACTTGAAGTGAGAATGCCAAATTTTATTGATGTTTTATTGCCAATACCATTACAAAAACTTTTTACCTATAGTGTTACTGCTGCAGAGTCAGACTTTTTAAAACCAGGTGTTAGAGTTGCTGTACCGTTTGGAAAATCAAAGATCTATACCGGATTGGTTTATCAGAAGCATCAAAACCCACCGCAGGCCTACGAAGCCAAAGAGATTTATCAAATTCTAGATGAAACTCCAATCATTACAGAACGACAATTGAAGAATTGGGAGTGGATTGCCAATTACTACATGTGTACCTTGGGTGAAGTGCTTAGAGCTGCAATACCCAGTTCATTTTTGTTAGAGAGTGAAACTCTCGTGATTAAAAAAGAGAGTTTGAATGATACCGCGGTTGATGAGCTTCAAGACGATACTTATTTAGTTTTCGAGGCTTTACAGCAACAATCTCCATTAAGGGTTCATGAGATATCAAATATTTTAGGAAAGAAGAATGTACATAAAGTCCTAGATGATTTATTACAGCAAAATTTAATAGAGGTTAAAGAAGAGGTTTTTGAAAGGTATAAGCCTAAAATGGTGAAATATGTTAAATTAAACCCAGACTTTGAAGACGATGAAGCTTTATCTCACCTATTAAAAGATTTGCAAAGGGCTAAAAAGCAGCATCAAGTGGTTTTACAGTATTTTAATTTGAAAATACAAACTAAAAAACCAATAAAATTAGCAGACTTAAAAGAAAGTACTCAAGTGTCTGGTGGTGTAATAAAGGCCTTATTAGATAAGAATATTTTAATGACTTATGATATTCAGGAAGATAGAGTACATATTGATGGGGCAGTTAACCAATTAAAAACATTAAATCCTTATCAGGCGGAAGCTTTAAAAAAAATCACACAAAATTTTAAAACCACTCATCCAGTACTTTTTCAAGGTGTAACCTCAAGTGGTAAAACAGAGATTTACGCCCATTTAATTAAAGAAACGATTTCTCAGGGTAGGCAAGTACTATATTTATTGCCTGAGATTGCTTTAACAACTCAGATTATTAACCGATTAAAGTTTTATTTTGGCGATAATATTTCTGTGTTTCATTCAAAGTACTCCCTCAACGAACGGGTTGAAGTTTGGTATAATCTACTGAGACAGAAGTCTAAAGCTCAAGTTATTTTGGGAGCACGTTCATCAGTATTACTACCATTTACTAATTTGGGATTGATTATTGTTGATGAAGAGCACGAATCTTCGTATAAACAGTTCGATCCTGCACCCAGATATCATGCAAGAGATGTTGCTATCGTATTAGCTAAACAGCATCAAGCTAATGTTTTACTAGGTAGTGCTACACCGTCTGTAGAAAGTTATTTTAATGTGCAGCAAAATAAATATGGTTTTGCAAAATTAGATAGAAGATTTAATGATGTGCTGATGCCAGAGATAGAACTCATTGACATCAAAGAAAAGCATCGTAAAAAAAGAATGAATGGTCATTTTTCAGACCGATTGATAGAAATGATTCAAGAAGTCTTACAAGAAAAAGAACAGGTCATTTTATTTCAAAATAGAAGAGGGTATGCACCCATAATCGAATGTTCAACCTGTGGTAATGCACCTCAGTGTCCAAACTGCGATGTAAGTCTTACTTACCATAAATACAACCACAATTTGAAATGCCATTATTGTGGATATCAATCTATGATGCCAGAAGTTTGTCCGGCATGTAAAAACCCAACCCTTGATAGTAAGGGTTTTGGTACAGAGCAAATAGAGCTAGAATTAAAAGATTTGTTTCCCGAAGCCAAAATAGGTAGAATGGACTTAGACACTACAAGAGGTAAGTTTGGTTACGAAAAAATTATTGACGCTTTTCAATCGCAAGAATTAGATGTCCTTGTGGGTACACAAATGTTAACTAAAGGTCTAGACTTTAGTAAAGTGTCTTTGGTAGGGGTGCTTAATGCAGATAATATGCTTAATTTTCCAGATTTCAGAGCCTTTGAAAGAAGTTTTCAATTATTAGTTCAAGTGTCTGGTAGGGCAGGTCGTGATAAAAAACGTGGTAAAGTAGGCATTCAAACCTATAATCCTTATCACCAAATTTTACAGCAAGTTACTTTAAATGATTATGAATCGATGTTTAAAGACCAGATCAATGAACGGTATGAGTTTCAGTACCCGCCTTTAACACGAATGATTAAAATAACATTAAAGCATAAGAATTATCAAAAAGTGGACACAGCCTCTGTTTGGCTCGGAAAATCTCTAAGAAATAGTTTTGGCGATTTAATTTTAGGTCCAACAAGCCCTGCAGTATCTAGAATAAGAAACTTATATCTAAAAACAATTTTAATTAAGTTACCTAGAAATAAATCGATTCAAGAATCGAAAGCGATTATTCAAAATATTAAAATTACCTTCTCGTCGATTTCAGAATTTAGATCGGTTAGATTTGTAATAGATGTCGATTATTATGCTTAAATTATTTAAACATATCCATGCCAGGAATGTTAGGCATACCATCTTTTGCTGCTGCTGCCAATTCTGCTTCATTAATTTTATTCGCTTGTTCTAAAGCCTTATTTAGAGCTATAATAAGGTAATCTTCTAAAGCTTCTTTATCGTTTAGTAACTCATCATCTATAGCAATGTTTTTTACTTCTCTATTGGCCGTAACTGTGGCTACAACCGCTCCATTACCAGAGTCGCCATCAACCATTACGCTGTTAAGTCTTTTTTTAGTTTCTTCAATTTTAGCTTGAGTTTCCTGTAATTTGGCCATCATACCTTGTAAATCTCCTAACATAATCGATGCGTTTTAATTAAAAAGGTTATTTTTAGAATAAAAAGTTTAAACAAATATGTGCAAATTTAATGTTATTCTGTGCTTAATTCCTATTATTTTTGCCAATTCTTGCAAGATGGAAGATGGTAAAACTAAGAAATTAATGAGTAAAGCAGTGTTAGAAGTTCCTAAAGTGGAAAAAAAGCCTAAAAGACTTTATAATCATGGTCATGAAAGGATAGATCAATATTATTGGTTAAACGAAAGAGATAATCCACAGGTGATTGACTATCTTAATGCAGAGAATAATTACTATGCAGAAAGTACGGCCCACACTAAGTTATTTCAGGAGCACCTTTTTGAAGAGATGAAATCTCGTATTAAAGAAGATGATAGTTCTGTGCCTTATAAAAGTAACGGGTATTATTATATTACGCGCTACGAAGTGGGTAAGCAGTATCCGATTTATACTAGAAAAAAAGAATCATTAAGTGCTGTTGAAGAAATTATATTCGATGTAAATCAATTGGCCAAAGGGTATGAATATTTTGCACTACAAGGACTTAATGTTTCTAGAAATAATGCAATAGCGGCATTTGCCATTGATACGGTAAGCAGGAGACAATATGATTTAAAGTTTAAAAATCTTAAGACAGGAGAAATTTATCCTGAAACTATAAAAAATACTAATGGAGGGTCAGCTTGGGCTAATGATAATAAAACGGTTTTTTATACCAAAAAAGACCCAATCACTTTAAGAAGTGATAAGATTTTTAAGCATGTATTAGGAACAGATCCTAAAAATGATGTTTTAGTTTTTGAAGAAAAAGATGAAACATTTAATACTTATGTTACCATATCAAAATCGAAAAAGTATATATTGATAGGGAGTTATAGCACCTTGTCTACTGAGTATAGATTTGTTTCTGCAGATCACCCAGATGGCGATTTTAAGATAGTGCAGCCTAGAGAACGAGATTTAGAATATAGTTTAGCTCATTATAAAGATCACTTTTATTTATTAACCAATATAGATGGTGCTACTAATTTTAAAATAATGCGAACAGGTGTAGACCACACCACGAAAGAACATTGGGAAGAAGTTATTCCGCATCGTGATGATACACTTTTAGAAGATTTTTCAATCTTTAAAGATTTTTTAGTTTTAGAAGAGCGTAATAATGGGTTGAATAAAATTAGAATTAAGAAGTGGAATAGTGAAGAAGATTACTACTTACCTTTTAATGAAGAAACTTATGCTGTAGGCGTATGGGCTAACCCAGAGTTTGATACAGATATTATTAGATATAGCTATACCTCATTAACCACGCCAAATTCTGTGATAGATTTTAACGTGAATAATAGGTCTAAAAAGATTCAGAAAGAGCAAGAGGTTTTAGGAGGACAGTTTAATAAAGAAAATTACCAGAGTGAAAGAGTTTGGGCAGAGGCTCGAGATGGCAAAAAAGTTGCGATATCACTAGTTTATAATAAAGAGACAGAACTTAATGAAAATACGCCATTATTGCTTTATGGCTATGGCTCCTATGGGCATACCATTGAGGATAAGTTCAGTTCGATTAGGTTAAGTTTGTTAGAGCGTGGATTTGTTTTTGCTATAGCTCATATTAGAGGAAGTGAGTATCTGGGTAGACCATGGTATGAAGAAGGTAAAATGTTTAATAAAAAAAATACATTTACAGATTTTATCGATTGTGCTAAACATTTAATAAATAAAAAATATACCTCTGCGCAACATTTATATGCCGAAGGTGGTTCTGCAGGAGGATTATTGATGGGAGCTGTAATTAATATGGAAGGGTCACTGTTTAACGGTGTGATAGCAGCTGTGCCTTTTGTTGATGTGGTCACAACTATGTTGGATGATAGTATTCCGTTAACAACGGGAGAGTATGATGAATGGGGAAACCCTCATAACAAAGAATCTTATCTCTATATGTTGTCGTATTCACCTTACGATAATATTGAAGCGAAAGATTACCCAAATATGTTGGTTACAACGGGGCTTCACGATTCGCAAGTACAGTATTTTGAGCCGGCTAAATGGGTAGCAAAATTGAGAGAATTTAAAACAGATCATAATAAACTCTACTTGCATACCAATATGGAAGCTGGTCATGGCGGAGCTTCGGGTAGATTTGATGCCTTAAAAGAAATTGCTAAAGAATATGCTTTCTTACTTGATTTAGAGGGTATTAATAAGTAAATAAAATATTTTGTAATATTGTAGGTAGAATATTTGGAACGAATTAAAATTAGGGCGCTTACTTCTCATTGTCAAAAAAAAGCTTAAATTTGCCCAGAATTTTATAATAATAAGATTACTAATTTTATGGAGCAAAATAAAAGGATAGCCAATAATATCTTAGATTTAGTTGGAAACACACCTCTTATAAAATTAAATAATATTACCAAAGAGATAGACGGTCAGTTTTTAGCCAAGTATGAAGCCTTTAATCCAGGGCATTCAATGAAAGACCGAATCGCAAGCCACATTATAGACGAAGCAGAAAGAAGAGGGATATTAAAACCTGGTAATAAGGTGATAGAAACCACTTCGGGTAATACAGGTTTTAGTATTGCATTAGTCTGTCTTATAAAAGGATATGAATGTATTTTAGCGGTAAATTCAAAAGCATCTAAAGGTAAAATTAATATGCTAAAAGCCTTAGGGGCTAAAGTGTATGTTTGCCCGGCCAATGTTAGTGCCAACGATCCAAGGTCGTACTATAATGTAGCTAAAAGATTGCATAAAGAAACAGCAGATTCTGTATATATCAACCAGTATTTTAATGAATTAAATGCAGAAGCTCATTACAAAACCACTGGGCCAGAAATTTGGGAGCAGACGGAAGGAGAAGTTACTCATGTGGTAGTGGCAAGTGGTACAGGGGGTACCATATCTGGTGTAGGTAAATATTTAAAAGAACAAAATTCTAGTATTAAAGTATTAGGGGTTGATGCTTATGGGTCTGTTTTAAAGAAGTTTCACGAAACCTCAGAATTAGATGCAGATGAAATTTATCCTTATAGAATAGAAGGTCTAGGTAAAAACTTGATACCATCTGTTACGAATTTTAAGGTGATTGATCGGTTTGAAAAAGTTACAGACGAAGATGCAGCCCATAGAGCTAGAGAGCTCACAATGAAAGAAGGCCTTTTTACGGGGTATACTAGTGGGGCAGTAATGCAGGCTACTTTACAATATGCCGAACAAGGTTTTTTTAACAAAGACAGTAAGGTAGTATTAATTTTACCAGATCACGGCTCTCGTTATATGGAAAAAATATACAGTGATGATTGGATGCAAGAACAAGGTTTCTTCGACACTCAAAAGCAAGCCAAAGGTAAAGTAGAAATTGTACAATAGTATATTATAGATTATATTAAAAACCATTTGAATTTCAAATGGTTTTTTTATACCTAATATGTTGAAATCTATTTAAAAAGTAATAGTTAATCCTAACTAAAATAATTACTTTTGCAAAAAATTTAGGCAATACCCAAAGTGGTGTTTCATAACTAGAAAATAGAGTTTTAGATGAAAGATTTATTTGAACGAATCATTAAAGACAAAGGGCCATTAGGAAAATGGGCTAAGCAAGCAGAGGGATATTACGTGTTTCCGAAAATTGAAGGACCAATTTCTAATCGAATGGAGTTTAACGGCAACAAA
>JAUIJW010000084.1 GCA_030431085.1 Bacteroidia bacterium | reverse complement strand
AAGGCCTCTGATATATTTAGCGTAACCCAAGATTTTGAAAAGAAAAGAATAGAGTTTAAAGGAAATGATCAAAACACTATTTTTCCGTTTTGGAACGCAATTAATGGCCCTATTGCTGACGCTATTTGGCATTGTGGTCAAATTGTAACTTGGCGTCGAGCATCAGGCAATCCAATTAACCCTAAAGTAAGTGTTTTTACGGGTAAATTAAGAGATTAATTTTTTAAGACTTATTGTATATATAAAAATAGCACCAACCATGTGGTTGGTGCTATTCATTTGGTTTTATGTCAAGTAACACTATATCTTTATACTATTCGTAAAAAGTAACTGCTCCAGTATGAATATCATACATGGCACCAATAATTTTGATATCATTGTTTTGTACCATTTCAGCTAAAACTTCGCTGTCTTCAATAATTTTGTCAATCGTTAATTGTACATTTTTTGCTGCAACCTCATTAACAAAATCTATATTAGAAGAGTTTCTTAAGCTAGCATCTTCTGGAGATGTAACTGCTTCAACAGCAGGTTTTATCTTTTCTAACATGCCAGTTAGGTTTCCTAATTTTGCATCGTCACAAGCTCCTTTTACGGCACCACAGGCAGTATGACCTAAAACGACTATTAGTTTAGTTCCGGCTAATTTACAAGCAAACTCCATACTTCCTAAAATATCACTATTTACAAAGTTTCCTGCAACACGGGCGCTAAAAATATCTCCAATACCTTGGTCAAAAATCAATTCAGAAGACACTCTAGAATCGATACAGCTTAGAATAGTGGCAAATGGATATTGACCTTTGCTTGTATCAGTCACTTGTTCTTGTAAATCTCTATTTACTTTTGAGTTATTTTGGAATCTTAAATTACCTTCTTTTAAGTATTGTAAAGCTATTTCTGGGGTTATGGCAGCTTGAGTTTCTTTAGTATGTGCTTTCATTTTTTATATTTTTTAAGGGTTATATTTTTTATGCTGATTTAGGTCGAAGTTTAAAGAATTCAATATAACTTTTTGGGTTTTCGACCACACCACGCTCTGAAACTAAGGTTATATTTATATTTCTTTCTTTAGCTTTAAACGCAAAATCATCTAATATTTCAACAATATCATTATCTAGATATCTGGTATTTCTTACATCTAATTCTAGAGAAGAGTTATGAGGTAGAGCATCTAATTCTTTTAAAATGGCACCTTTATTAAAGAAGGTTACTTCCTCTGCTAAAGTCATTTTCATTTTTTGTACACCATTACTTTTATCCTCTTTATGTAAGAAATGAGAGTTTTGATAACTTTTAATTAAGATAACAACTATACCAACTGTAAGTCCTAAGCCTATACCATATAATAAATCTATAAATACAATTCCTAAAACAGTTACATTAAATGGAATCCATTGTTTCCAACCTAAATCAAACATTTTCTTGAATAATGAAGGTTTAGCCAGTTTGTAGCCCACCACTAATAAAATGGCCGCTAAAACTGATAACGGAATCATATTTAATAGTCTAGGAATTAAAATTACAGAAATTAACAATAAAAAACCATGAATAATGGCAGACATTTTAGAACGTCCACCAGATTGAATGTTGGCAGAACTTCTTACAATAACCTGGGTAATTGGTAAACCTCCAATCATTCCAGAAATAATATTACCAGTACCTTGCGCTAGCAGCTCTCTATTGGTTGGAGTTACATTTTTATGAGGGTCTAATTTGTCCGTCGCTTCAACGCATAAAAGTGTTTCTAAACTGGCTACCAATGCTATGGTGAAGGCAACTACCCAAATTTCTGGATTTGTGATGGCTCCAAAGTTAGGAAAACTAAATTGACCAAAAAACGATGCAACATCTTCTGGTATTGGTACACTCACCAAATGTGTAGATGCTATAGAAAGCGTACTATTAGATTGTGTTAAGGCATAAAAAATAATACCACAAATTACGGCTACTAATGGTCCTTGTATAATTTGAAAGATCTTTCCTTTTTTAGATAATACTTTGTCCCATAATATTAAAATAGCCAAACCAATTATTCCTATAACCATAGAACCAACAGTAATATTATCAAAGATATTTAATATTGCCGAAAAAGTATTTTCTCCCGAAGCTTCAATAAAACTATCAGCACCAGCAGGTTCTGCATCATAACCAAAAAAGTGAGGTATTTGTTTAAGTATAATGATAATACCAATACCAGTAAGCATACCTTTAATTACAGATGATGGAAAGTAATAGCCAATAATTCCAGCCCTTAAAACTCCAAACAAAATTTGGATAATACCACCTAAAACAACGGCTACTAAAAAGTTTTGATAGCCTCCTAAAGTTCCTATAGCGGTTAATACTATGGCAGCTAAACCTGCAGCCGGACCACTAACACCTATTTTAGAACCACTTAATGCACCTACAACAATCCCTCCAACGATTCCAGCAATTAATCCAGAAAATAAGGGGGCACCACTGGCTAGTGCAATACCTAAACACAATGGTAGAGCCACAAAGAATACAACGATACTAGCGGGTAGATCACTTTTTATATATTTAAACATACGTATATTATTTAAGTCAAAAGACAACTATCTTTCAACGATTATTATTTTAATTTTGAATAAGTTTTTTATTACTCAAGTGTTTGATAAACAGTAAGAGCAATGATTTTTTGGGTAAAAGGAAGGTTAAATAAAATACCATTGTAAGCCATGGTTTTAATATTTGTAAAGCATACGAAATAAGGGCTGATAATAATTTAACTCTCCGTAAATTGAGTAGATTATAATAAGTCTGGAGGTGGAGATATAATATTTAAATGAGGTTTAGCATATTTTTTAAAAAAATACACTTTATTCATATTTCTTTCTGTGAGATAAAATTCATCAGAGTCATTAGAATCACTATTCGGGATTACCTTAATTTCTCTAACTTTTTCTTCTTCTTCAGAAATAGAATTAAAATAAGAGATGTCAAAAGAATCATCTATAATAATAGCTACAGCTGGTGTGGTGATAAATGCCACAAAAACAACTATAAAAAAAATAGAAATAATGCGCTTAGACATCATAATTTGCTTTAAAAAAAGCAAATATATAATTATTGCTTTAAATAATGATAGTAATGCTATTAAATTTATTGTTAAACTTTTATATTTTTGATTTAATTTATCATTCAGTTGAGATATTATAACAGCCATAAATGAGTATATCTATAAAAATATCATTAAAAGAAGGTCTATATCTTAAAGATCCGCAGGATTCAAAACTTGGTAGAAAAATTATTCAATATAGTATTTTACTCATTGAAGCCCATGGTTTTGAATTTTTTACGTTTAAGAAATTGGCTGAAAACATAAACTCTACCGAAGCCTCTATCTATAGATATTTTAAAAACAAGCACTTATTACTGCTATTTTTAATGAATTGGTATTGGGAGTGGGTGAGCTATCTCATCAAAATGAATACCATGAATATTGATGATTCTAAAAGAAAGCTTGAGATAATGATTCACTCCTTAGTATCGGCTTCTAAAGAGAACCCTGGGGTGATGTATGTCAATGAGAGTAAATTACATAGTATTGTTATTTCTGAAGGGATGAAGACCTATCATACTAAAAAAGTTGATATGGAGAATTCTAAAGGATTTTTTATGAGTTATAAAGATTTAGTAAAATCTATTTCTGATGTGATAATTGAAGTGAATCCAAATTTTAAATATCCTTTTTCATTAGCCACCAACTTGTTTGAAATGTCTAATAATCAAATTTATTTTGCGAAACATCTTCCTAGGTTAACAGATATATCAACAACAGATAATGAAATGGCTGAAGTAGAGAAAATGCTAATTTATTTTACAGAAAGGTTATTGTCTTAATAATACTACAGACTAAGCTCCATCTTAATATTGCCACGAGCATAGGGTTTATTAGCCTCCATTTCTATTTCTTTAAAATCGTATTTTTTATAGAGATATATAGAGTTTTCTAAACTTTTATTAGAGTATAATATGATTTTTTTGATGTGCTTTCTGCTTGCAAAGTCTTTACAAAACTGTAATAATTCCTGCCCAATACCTTGACCTTGATATGATGGAGTAACTGCCATCTTACCCAATTCAAATACCGTTTGGTTAATTTTAATTAAGGCAAAAGTCCCAACAATTTGGTCTTCTTTTTGGTAAAAGAAAATATAGCCACCTCTATCAATAATTTCAGTTTTACAATGATTGAGTAGTTCAGCGTCATGCGGCTCAACGCAAAAGTATTCTTCTAGCCATTCTAGATTTAAATCTCTAAAATACTTAGTGTATTCATCTTGAAATGGAATAATATTTTTTGAAAACATGGGTCAATAAAAATAAGGCTCAACTAATAAAAATTGAGCCTTTATTGATTTACATTTTACTGTTGATATAACTAATGGCTTCACTTTCTTTAGCTATAGCAGATTGGTAAAGGTTCTCTGCTTTGGCTATAATTTCATCCGCGAAAGCACGATCTTTTAAATCTTTAGCGTTAATACGAACGTTAAAATAAGCACCAGTTACAGCTGTTTTGGCACACAAAACACCAACCCCAGCATCTGAGAGAGAACTAGGAATACCTTCTTTCATCATGGTTTGCATAATTATCATGGCTTCATGGGCTGTTTCCATAATTTGATAAGGTACTTCTGTAGCATACTTGGTGGCATTTTCTATAGCCTCTTTTCTTTGCTCTTGCTCTTCTACCGTTTTTTTTGGTAATCTAAACGCTTCAATAATTTTGTTAAACGAGTTGGTATCTTCATCAACCAAATAGAGTAATTTGTTTTTATATGTTTGACCTTTAACAGCCCATTTCGAAAATTCTTCCCAACGATCATCCCAACCCCTTTTATGAGCCGATAAATTGGCTACCATAGTGCCTAAAGACACACCTAACGCACCCACATAGGCAGATATAGATCCTCCTCCTGGAGCCACAGATTCACTAGCGGTTTCTTCCGCAAAATTTGTAACAGATAAATCAACCAATTTTTGTTTTTGATCTTTGGCCAGTACATATTCTATAATTTTATCTTGAGGGTGAAAAGGTTTTAAATCATCTAATCCCAAAGACTTTACCGCAATTTTAATTTTTTCAGCTTCAGATATTCCTAAAGATCTTTGCTGTTTGGTTAAAAAATAATCTGCTGCGTCGAGCATTGCTTTAAGCGGAATTAAACCTACTAATTCAGAGCCAGTTACTCTTAAACCTCTTTTTTGCGCGGCTTGACAGGTTTCATCAAAAGCTTGATGCACCGAGGTAATCGATATATTGGTTAGGTTATACGAAATTTGTGCAATACCATACTCTTCAATATACCATCCGATACCCTTAACTGCTTTAAGTTTACCGGGTATTCTAACAGTATTACCCTCTTTATCTAATACTTTTTTACCTGTTATTTTACCATTTTCAGTTTTAACTCTACCAGCCTCTCTAATATCAAAAGCTATAGCATTTGCTCGTCTGGTTGAAGTAGAGTTTAAATTGATATTATAGGCCACTAAGAAATCTCTAGAAGAAATGGCAATAGCTCCGGCTTTTTGTACAGTATTATTAAATATAGCTGGACCAAAATCTGGTTTCCAGTTTGGATTAACTAATTTTTCTTTAAGGCCTTCATATTCACCAGAACGACAATTAGCAAGATTTTTTCTTTTCTCTTCTGTGGCCGCATTTTCGTAAAAATAACCAGGAATACCCAGTTCTTCACCAACTCTATTTCCTAGTTCATGTGCATATTTTGCTGTTTCTTCTAAGCTGATACCTGCAATAGGTACTAGCGGACAAACATCTGTGGCTCCAAATCTAGGGTGCTCACCAGAATGTTTACTCATATCTATTAATTCTGACGCTTTTTTTATCAATAAAAAAGCAGCATCAATTACTTGTTGTGGCTCTCCTACAAAAGTAATGACAGTACGATTAGTGGCCATTCCAGGGTCTATGTCTAAAAGTTTAACACCATCAACTGTTTCTACCACATTGGCAATAGTGTTGATCTTTTCCAAGTCACGGCCTTCACTAATATTGGGCACACATTCTATTAACTGTTTTTGCATGTTGTTGAGTTTAAATTGTGATCTCAAAGTTATAGAATTACTGGTTGATTTACAGACCACAATTCTTAATTTTTATTTAAAGTTCCCATTTTAAACCTAAAATAAAGTTACGTCCTGGATTTTGAATTTGAAGTGGTTTTAATGCCGATAGATGTGAGGTATAGGCAACATTAAATAAATTATTGATACCAAAATTTATAGTGGCTAAAGATTGACCTAATTTAAAAGCTGTGCCCGATTGAATATTGAAAAGGCCGTAACCCGGGGTAGTTTCTTCAAATAGACTTACCCTGTCCTGTTCAAAGTAATAATTGTACTGTACGGCTGCAAAAATATTTTGAAATACACCACTTTTCCTAAACTCAGATCTAAACGTATTGGCCCATTTATTAGCCGGAATTAGAGGTAGATACTGATCGTCTCTTTTGCCCACAACAGTTTCGTAACTACTTTCAATATGCAACCAGTCTATTGGATGCGGATGAAAATGAACACCTAATTCACCACCATATAGATTGGCATCATCTTGAGTATATACATATACAGGTACGCCATGCTCTGTATCTCCCGACGGTTCTGCAAAAATATAGTTATCGATTTTATTATAGAATCCGTTAGCAAAGAATTCTACATGTTCGCTTTTAAATTCAAGAGCGATGTCTGTTTGGTAATTTTGCTCACTATCTAAATTGGGGTTGCCAATTTCGAATCTATTCGTACCATGATGAACACCAAATGAAGTCAACTCTGCTAATGTTGGAGCTCTAAAACCGCTGGCAAAATTAAAACGGGCCGTTAATTGTTCAAAGAAATGTGTTTTCACTCCTAAAGAAAAATTAAAGCTTTGAAAGTTTTTATCTATGCCATCTATTACCTCGGTAGTGTGATGGTCATGATCTTCTACTTCGAATGACTCAGAGTTTAAATGTCTATGATCAAACCTTAAACCTCCTTGTATACTGGTATTCTCATTAAGGTTGTACAAACTGGTAATAAAAGCACCAATATCATTGGTAACCGCATTTGGGATTAATAATTCTTCGCCATGATTTCTATTGGTTTGGTGTAAGCCTTGAGCACCAATAATAGTTTCAAACTTACTTTGGTTTGGGATGTAATATTTCACTTCATAAGTAAAGGTTTTGAGGTGCATATCTAATGCAGCTTCATCTCCATGATGCTCTTCTTCATGATATTCTTCATTGTGATCGTTATGGTGATCATGATGGTCGTGGTCGTCTTCATCTTCATGATGATGCTCATCTTCAAACTCTTTTCTATAGTTGGCTATATACCCAAGATTAACATCGATTTTTGAGTCGTTGATATAGAAGTGATTGTGTAAACTTAGAATATGATTATCAATATCTTGATATGGTATTTCAATGGTTTTAGATTTAGACTGTTCGTGGTGTTCTTCTGGAATACCTACTTTTGAATTGGTAAAATTATATCTCAATTCACCAGCCCAAAAATCAGTATTAAAGCCAACACCTGCTTTAAAATCTTTTTCATTAAACCTAGTATTTGTGGCTCTCTCCTCATTGGCTAATTGATAATCAGAATGGGTGTTGTAGGTTCCTCTAGCTAAAAACTTAAGCTGTTCTTTAGAACTTTTTATACCAACCGTAGTATTACTACCCAGAGTATTTGAAAAGAAGTTTTGTTCTATGCTTACATCTGTAGAGTTATTTAAAGCAAATTTTTCGGGTTTAAAATAGAGTACTCCACCGAGTGCATCAGAGCCATATAATAAAGACGCCGGACCCTTGATAATTTCAACACCATCAAACCCTGCCTGATTTAACCCTAAGCCATGTTCGCTTCCAAATTGCTGGTTTTCAAGCCTAACCCCTTGTGTGTAAATAAGTACCCGGTTTCCGGTTAATCCTCTAATAACGGGTTTTCCTATACCTGTTCCAGTAGATATTTGTTCTACTCCGGGTATGGCTGTTAGGTTTTCCATCATGGTCGGGCCACCATTTCTTCGTAAGCTTTCAATAGATTCGTGCTCAACCTTCATAACGTTTTCACTTTGCAATTTCTGAAAAGGTGTAGAGACCAATACTTCATCAATATGCTCTGTAGACTCCTGTAAAATGATATTTATATTAGAATGAGCTAGAGGTATAGTAAGGGTTCTTTTTATAGTAGTGAAACCTAAATACTGGAAGGAAACTTCGTGTTGGCCTTTTGGAATTTTACGGAGCTCAAAAGTACCATTTTCATCTGTTGTGGTACCTAAATGGAGTTTTTCAATATAAATTTCAACACCAAAAAGTGGAGTGTTATTTTCATCGGTAACTGTTCCGGTAATCGTATTTTGACTATAGCTGTAGGTATATATTCCTAGACATAGAAATAGGTATAAGTATTTCATTTTGAATAATAAACTAATTAATAATAGAGGAAAGCATCTAGTTAGTATTATCAATTAATTGATGGAGGCCCTCTTTTAAAAAGAGAATTCACGCTAATTTGCGAAAATATAGATTGATAGCTAAAAATCAACAATCTATCGAAAGTTAAGTCGTACTTATAATCATTATAAGTAGAGTTGAAACTATTGGTAGTTGAAAAATAATGATGAATAGAACAATCAATATCTGCATTATGGATATGCTGCTCATTTTTGGTTTGGCAAACCATATAATCGCTGTGATGCAAAGCATGTGAAAACCCTACTGCCATTGGCAAACACAAGCTTGTTATTAGCAATATCGAAAAGAATCTATATGTTAAAGGATGCTTCACAAAGCAAGCAATTTACGATTTTAATTTGGTGTTCTTTCTCATTTTCATATTTAAGGCTTCAACACCTAAAGAAAATGCTATAGCGAAATAAAGGTAGCCTTTTGGTATAGCGCCAACATGTTTTCCAAACACTTCGGCCTCAGCCAGATGAGCACTTTCTGTAACTAGCATAAAACCAATCAAAATTAAAAATGATAAGGCCAACATTTG
>JAUIJW010000083.1 GCA_030431085.1 Bacteroidia bacterium | reverse complement strand
CTATTATATTTTTGTACTTTACATAAATTGTATCTTTTGGGTATATAGTCTTTTGCCCTAATGCCATAAACGGCATTAAAACAACTAAAAATAGTAATGTTTTAATTACATCCATTAGGGTAGGTGTTTTTTATATGGGTTAATGTATCCTCTACAGCATTTTTATTAGTATAATTTTGCCATGCTACTATATTGGCCTCATTTAACCCTAACCAAGATAAAGCTTCTTTTTGAGCTTCTGTTAAAGTGGGGTCGTAATCTGTTAGTGCCTGTTTCACCACATCTCTATAGTGTTCTGCCATTTGTTGATGTTGACCATTGTCAGGTGTAGCATCGTTATCATTATATCTAACATAATAATCCCAAATTCCAAAATATTTATTTTCTAAAGTGTTTAAATAATTATCGAACTCTTCCCTCGTAAAATTAGTCCAATCTAAAGTAGCGCCTGTTCCTTCAATAGCAACCATAGCATCTAACATTTTACGGTACATTTCTGCATGTAACATTTCATGTATCATGGCCACGGCTTTAAATACATCGGGTTGGTTTAATATATTACCTGCTGTGTTTGGATCTGTATTAAACTTAATGTTTATTTTATTATTGATTAAAGGCGGCTTAGTAATGGCCATGGCATTATGATATTTACTTGGTTCGGTATTTTTAAAATCACCATCAACAGAAAATTTTAAATCTGCTAAAGAGCCTGTGGGCTCAAACCTTTGTAAATATTCTTGAAATTTAGGTGCTTCGCCCATGGCTTGATAAATACCATACAGGCATTTTTGTTCGATAAAGTCTGGTGATAATATAACGGAAACCACAGTTGTTTCTGCTTCTCCGTTAGGCCCTAATGGGCTAGTCATGGTGGTATTACTACCAGGGCCACTACCGCCTGTAGATGTACCACCGCCTCCAGGTCCGCCCCCACTAGGGCTACCTCCTTCATCTCCGGGTGAAGAACCCCCACCACTTGATGAACCTCCACCACCACTACAGGTAAGGGTATATTCATGAATTACGCCACATGCTCCAGTATCATTCTCACATACTTCTCCTGGTGTCATTTCGTATTCTGTTCCTGTACCATCCACATGGTAAATTCTTAGTACTAAATCGCAACTTCCCTTTCGCGCTTGTTTGTACTTTATATTGTGTTGGTTATGTTTTGCTTTTTCTGCCGTATGCGTTGTCCATAATACTTGACCAGACAAATTTCTTTTTTCTACTGTACCTAAAAACCCAGTATGTGCTACGCTAGAATGTTCTTTGTTGGGTATATAATGCATTATAAAAGTTTCATAATTATCTCCCCCTTTTTTCTATAACCAAATTCTCAAACGCTGTACTAGCTTTACTCTTATTCTTTATATAAAAAGTATACGAACTGTAATCTTTGTATTCAATTATTAACACTCTAGTAGTGTCTATTAAAAGTTCTTGTTCTTTTTTATAATTTGTACCTTTGGGTTTTATGCTTACTTTATTAAGCTCAACAATAAGCCTATCTTGATTTTGCGCTTTAGTAAAAGGTATTTCTCGAATAGTCTTTTTTGAAAAATCCTCTTCAAGAATAATACTATCTTGTATTAAATCGCTAGTACAACTTATTGTTATAACTAAAATATTTAAGATTAAAACAAGATATTTTATTAAATAGCGGTTGGTGGTTGGTAGTTGGTGGTTAAGTTGATGCATATATTTTAAGTTTTATACCCTAAAACTAAAAACTTAATCCCTAGTACACAATACCCAGAAACCGTGAATTATGATGTATACTAAGACGTATAAAATTTTATACCAATAACTTTTTTGCAGATTTCTCCTTAAGGTTTTTTCCTATGAATAGTAGAACAACTAAAAGGCTTATGGCTGTAATACCACCAACATTTATCCAAACATTGTTTTTTATTCTATTTTTATACTCAAAATGAGGTAGCTCATTAAATATTACCGATGTTATTTTTTGATTTTTAAATAATAGGGGCACTAAATAGTTTCTCCATGTACTTGAAAATTCAAAAACCTGTTTCTTGTAATCGTTGTAATGTTGCTCTGAAGTTCCTGCAATATTATTTAACGCCTTTTGCATGATAATTGCTGGCGAAACATACATGAATTTATTGATTAAATTCTGTTGCTTTTTTAGCTGTATATCGTATTCTGCCAACAAAGGTTTTGTTTTATCTTCCATGACCTTTTCCGAAGCAAAATAATTATGCCAAAACCCTAACTTTAAGTCATCGCTTTCTTGCGCTAGTTCTGGATGAGTACGTAAATACTCGCTCATGATTTCGTTTTGTTTGTCTTCATTTTCTTTCTTAATTAAACGAATTTCATTGATCATTTTTAAGCGAGAGGGTGTTGGGTAAAGCGTATTTCCTATTTGATTGATGGTGGCGGGTAATACCAAAACAATAAGTAACCATAACCCTATTAATGTTAAAGCATTTTTAGAAGAGTCATTAATTTTAAGATTTACAATCAAGGCTAAAACAAACCAAAAACCTATATAGGCTGCTATCAATAAAATCAAACCTAGTACATTGGGCATGTCGCTAAATCCTTGCTTAGAAAAAACAGCTATACTCATTAATAAAACAACTAAGGTTATTCCTGTAAACAATACATAACGTATTATTATTTTCTGTATTAACCACGTTGTTATCGCTCTGGGCTGAGCGGCCAACAGTCGTAATGTTCCAAGCTCTTTCTCTTTAGATAAAGTATTAAAGGTAAATGCTATTATAATTAAGGGTAGTATATAAATGATAACAAAGGCCAAATCAAAATTTCCGAATAATAATTGTACAGGGTTTACCATTTCCGAATAATCTAAAGCAAAATTATTTCCGTAAACCGTTGGACTTTTAAAATGTGTGTACATATCACTTTGTCCTGTAGAAATAAAAGATAAAGCTTGTGGTTGCATCACTGCTAATCTAGGATGGCGATAGCCAATAACCATAGGTTCAGATGGCAATTGATAATACGGTATATTGAGCTCCTTACCCTTCTCTATGTCTACTAGTGTAGCCCGTACAATACTATCCTTTTTATTCAATTCATCTTGCGCTACAGCAATATCGCTAAGTCTTTTTTCTACATTCTTTTCACCATTGAACGTCGCATAAGCAAATAACACTAAAGTAGAGGCCAATAATATAAATAACCAATGGCTACGTTTTAATAATTTAACTTCGTAAACTATATTGTTAAGAAACATATTTTATATTTTTTTTGAACTGATCATTAAACCCATAAACGGCACCACAAACCAAAGGATTAAAACCAGTAAATTGGTGCTGTTTTCTTTTAATATTTGGGATAGACTCGGTGGTGTAAAATTAAATTTAGGAAGTTCCTTAAATTTATCTAGATTCATTTTATAATTACGTTCACCAACTTTGGCATTGTCTTTAATATCGTAATTTAAAAATCTTTGTGTCTCAATTCTGTATTGTTCTGCGGCTTTGGTAAACTTCCAATGTAAATTATCACTGGTAAGGGCTATATCCATCGATAAGAATCGTAACGGAATAAATGGTGAAACAAAGGAAAGCTCTTTATACGTATTATTTTGATTGATGGCTATTTCATTTAATCTATTATAATGTTTTTGATAAACCATTGCTTCGTGTTCTTCGCCCTTTTGCATACGATAACCTGCGTAGTTAAAAGGCAATTGATGCAAACTATCAACACCGTATTCTTTTAGGGTTTCTTTTTCTAATTTCTTGGCAGCCTCATTCCAAGGGTTATGCCCGTCTAATCCATTTTTTCTATCCGCAGCAATACGAGCTTCAAATTCCAATTTAGAAGGATATGGATGATTTGAATTCGCCAGATTAGTTGCTATTTTTGGTGTCATAAAACTAAAGACAATCCAAAGCATTAAACTAGTTACTAAAGCCATTCCAGAAGATTTGCTCCACATAGAAATCAACACCGTAAGGGTTGTAATGATGAGGTAGTAAAAGGAATACGCAACCAAAAGCATCGCTAAACTGCTCCAACTAAAAAAGGCTAAATCTTGCACATTGGATAGTATCACACCAATCACCAAAAAAATAACGATGGTCAACAATAATATAGGAATAAAAGTAGCTAGCCATTTGCCCAAAGCCAATTTAATAGGATTAACTCCTTGACTTTTTAAAAGTGTAAATGTGCGATGTTCTTTTTCTTTTGTATAAGCATTATAACCCATTAAAATAATGATTAACGGCAACAAATACATTAACACAAAATTGATAGATAGTGTACCAAAACGCGCCAAACTAGTCTGGTCACTGGCTTCGCTAAATGCTGCTTCATTTCTATTATGAGCCTCTAAAAAAATAGAATTTCCTGTATACTTAGTAACCCCATAATCTAACAGCGACAAGGCAAATTGGGGTTTAAAGGCATAAGTGCCAAAATGAGCAGCAGAATGCGGATTTTTCTCGCCTTGTGTTTCCCAAATAGCTCGTTCTTTATCTGTAGATTCTACATATTGTTTATTGTTTTCTTTATACTGATTAACCCCTGTAATTGTAGCAATTGCAAGCAAAATTATAGAGAGACTTAAAACAATTTTAAAGCGACCATCTCTAGAAAGCTCTTTAAGTTCTTTAAAAATGATATTTTTCATGTTAACTCACATGTTTAAAGTTCATAATATCTAGATAGATGGTTTCAAGTTCATTTAAAGAAAGATCTGTGGTTTTAGAATAATTTTGTAACACTCCAGATCGCATTATTCCTATATGGGTGCTCACTTCCTTCGCTCTAAATAAATCGTGGGTAGCCATTAAAATAGCCACGCCTTTATTTTTCATTTGCGTTAGCAGTTCCATAAACTCTATACTAGATTTAGGGTCTAACCCAGAAGTAGGTTCATCTAACAATAATACTTTAGAATCTTTGGCAATGGCTAAAGCTATACCCACTTTTTGCCGCATTCCTTTAGAAAAAGCTTTTACACGTTTGTGATGTGCTTCTTCTTGTAAACCAGCCTCCGTTAAAAACAACTCTAATTGCGCTTGATCAAACTTTATCCCCGATAGCTTGGTGAAATAATCCAGATTTTCAACGGCAGTTAATGTCGGATATAACATCAAATTTTCGGGAATATAGGTGATATATTTTTTAGTCTCTAAAGGATACTTTGCAACATCTAAACCATTAATTTCAACTGTTCCAGATGTTGGGTCAATAAAATTAAGTAAACAATTAATGGTGGTAGATTTACCCGCGCCATTAGCCCCTAAAAGGCAAAGAATTTCACCAGATTGGATGTTAAAAGAAAGGTTATTTACTGCTGTAAAATCACCATATTTTTTGGTAAGCTTTTTAGTAGTGATCATATGATAAATTAATCGATGTTGAACTGTAAAAGGTTAACCTTTGTGGTTAAAAATGTTATTTATTCAATAATTTTAATGTCAATAGAGGTTCTAGCTTGCCAACCTGTTTCATCCGTTACAGAATAGGCACAGTGGTAATCGCCAGTATCAATATCATTCGGGATGCTTATATCTACTGCAATTTCATATGCTTGTGGAGCGCCTGGAATACTAAAATTTTCCATATAAATTAGTGGCTTAACAGCATCCTTTATAGGTAATAATTCACAAGGTTCCTCCTGATCGTCGTGGGTATGATGATCAAAATTATGGTGTAAGTCAATGCTATAAGAAGCTAAGGCAAAATTGTCTGTTACTTTTGCTTTAAAAGTATAGGTTTTCCCTTTTTGTAATGGTTCACAAACTTGTGGAAAACCGCCTTCATAATTTATGGTGATGGTTGGTTTTTCTAAATCTTTATCAATATCATCGTCTGAACTACAAGCTGAAAAAAGCAAAATAGTAAAGAAAAATAGTAATGTGGTTTTAATCAATTTCATAAAAATAAATTTTAAACCGCATAACAATTTAGTTATGCGGTTAATTTGTTAATATTTACGACGCGGTTACGTCAAAATGTGTTTCGTATTCAAATGTGTTACCATCCTCATCTTCAATAGTAAAAGAAACATGATACTCTCCAGCTGGTGCTGTTGCAGGCACATCAATATGCTCATGAAACTCAACCTCTGTTTCTTCGTGATATCCTTCTTCATAAGTTTTTTCAAAATCCCACTCTACTTCACCTGGTTCAAGTGGTAAATCATGGCCATGAATATCTACAGAAATATTATGAATACCATTTATAGCTGCTATCATAAATTCTATATGAACATCTGAACCGCGAACAACACTTTCATCAATTGAAAATTCATCTATGGTAATTGGATCCATAATATCAATATGACCATCTACTTCTGTACTATTTCCAAGTTTATCTGTTACTATCAATTCAATATGATATTCTCCAGCAGGTATGTTGGATGGTACTTCTACATGTTCGTGAAAAGTAGGGTTGATAACTTGGTATTTACTATCTGAGTAAGATTGTTCTAAATCCCACTCCACTTCACCATCTCCTGGAGTTAAGTCGTGCGCATGAATGATAAGCGTAATGCTTTCTACTGTTCCTTCTGCATGAATATCTGCCTCTAAATGGATATCGCCACCTTTATAAGCATAAGCTTCTGTAGAGTGATCATCTCCTTCACCATACTCAAAATTGCTAATTACTGGAGCCGCAAAAGATGGATCATCATTATCACTACAAGATTGCGTAAATAAACCTAAAAAGGCAACAATTGCTAAAAATTTAAGGTTTGTTTTCATAATAGTTTTCATTTTGTTTGATTTTATAATTATTATTAAAAAGGTACTGTTAATGACAAAGACAGGTTTCTTCCAGGTTCTGGTACATCTATTAACCTGTAAAAACTTGTATGATTAAAATATTTGGTATTGAATACATTGTTTAATTTTAGCTTGAGATCAACTGGCGCCATTTTATTTGATAGGTTAATTTTTGATAAAAACGTTAGGTTTAAAACCTGATAACCATCAGTTTTTTCTTCTGGAGGTACAATCTCGTTTTGTGCTGCTGTTATTCTATAGTCTGCAATGAATTGAGGTTGTTTAAAAAACAGTAAATCCTTAAATGGATAACTTAGAGATACAACACCAGACAATGGAGGTGAAAAAGGTAAAGTAAACCCTTTTTTGGCGCCACTTGTTTGTCTAGAATAAACATATTCAACAGTAGTCTCTAATCTTAAACTGTTAAATACTATGCTGCTCGCCTTCAGTTCGCCGCCAAACCTAAAAACTTCGGTCTGGGTGTATTCATAAATTTGTAAGGTCTCATAATAATCTGGTGTTGGATTCAGGTAAATATAATTTTCGAAAAAATTAATAAAAGGGCTTACCACTATGCTAAATTTATCTGTGGTATGATTTATTTCGAAATCCGCTTGGTAAGAAGATTCTGGGTCTAAATCTAAATTACCTCTTTCATAACGGTACATTCGATAATTTACCCCATCAGAAGCCAATTCACTAGCCAAGGGCATTCTAAAACTTTTACCTACATTTAGTTTGTAGGTGGTATTATTATGTAAATAACTTACACCAATAGAACCACTGAAACTGCCAAATTGCAATGTTTTATTTTGTGAACGCTGTAAATATACATAGGAAACTGATCCGTCAGGGTTATCCACTTTAGACTGGTACCAATCGTAATAAGCTTTCGTATGTATTAACCCCCAATCATAGCGTAATCCTACTTGAAAGTTCCACTTCGAATTAATATCTATTTGATCATAGGCAAACCCGCCAATAGTAAAGCGATCGTATTCTGGAATTAAAAATCCCCAACCCCCAATATTATTATCTTGATATTCTGTATTTATTCCAGCTACTATATCATGTTTATTGTTGATGTTGTATGAATCTCTAACATTAACAGCGTAAGTATTTTTTTTAAATTCACGTTCTTTAGTAGATGACGGTTTGGGCATATAGCCATGTGGTACAGGCTCAGTGTGTTCTTCTCTATGGTTGTTTTGAAATCCGAGTTCTATAAAAACATCATGATCTCCCTTACGTATAGAGGTGTTATTGGTAAGTTTAAAATGGTTAAAAAATTGATAAGGTAAATCAATATCGCGGCTAGATTTATCATAATCTATATCAGATACGATAACCTCTAAGCCATGGGCATTTGCGAAATACCCATTTTTAGCATATACATTGCTAATAAATGTCTCAGATTTTATATCATCATTAGTATATCCAAAACTAAAACTTGCATTTGCTTCTTGACCTGCTGTGTTTCTTAAGTTATTATCGTGAAGTTCGAAAATATAGTTCTCGTAACTTATTTTATCTGTAGGCACCTTATAATCTGCATAATCTCTATAGGTAATTCTTCCTCTATAATACCAATTATTTTTCTTGGCTTGTAGGCCTAAAGAAACGCCAATTAAATCATTATTACTCTCTCCTAATATATTTACATCTCCATTAAACGAATTTTCGAGAGGGATTTTAGAAGGCTCAATATTAACTACCCCAGCTATAGCATCAGAACCGAACAATAATGAGGCAGGGCCCTTTACGATTTGCACATTATCAATACCATATTGGTCAATTTCAAGTCCATGATCACTTCCCCATTGCTGAGCTTCATGTTTTATACCGTTTTGAACCACTACCACTCTATTAAAGCCCAATCCTCTAATTACGGGTTTTGATTGCCCTGATCCGATATTCATTGAGCTCACTCCAGGAATTTTTTGTAAGGTTTGCATTAAGCTATTTTCTCTATTTGTTTCTAAAAATGTTTCAGAAACAACTTCATTTACTATCGGCGATTCTCTAAGTTGTCTTTTTTTAGATTTACCATTGATCTGAACTTCATTCAAGGTATTGATGGTCTCACTCAAAGCAATATTTAAAGGTTTTAACTGATCATTAACCTGAATTACAAACCTTTTCGTTTCATACTGCATATGCGACACTTCTACGGTATACTTCCCTGGTTTCAAAATTTTCATGGAAAAATGACCGTTTTGATTACTTTCAGCATAATGCCCATTAATTTGTACAATAGCGCCCTCTATCGCTTGATGACTCTCCTCATCAACTATAATCCCTTCAACAT
>JAUIJW010000082.1 GCA_030431085.1 Bacteroidia bacterium | reverse complement strand
CTATGCGCACGTTGACTGTCCAGGTCACGCCGATTACGTAAAGAACATGGTAACTGGTGCTGCTCAAATGGATGGTGCTATTTTAGTAGTAGCTGCTACAGATGGTCCAATGCCACAAACTCGTGAGCACATCTTATTAGGTCGTCAGGTAGGAATTCCTAGAATTGTTGTATTCATGAATAAAGTGGATATGGTTGATGATGAGGAGTTGTTAGAATTGGTAGAAATGGAAGTTAGAGATTTATTATCTTTCTATGAGTATGATGGAGATAATGGACCTGTAATTCAAGGATCTGCTTTAGGTGCTTTAAATGGTGAAGATAAGTGGGTTGATACTGTGATGGAATTAATGGATGCAGTTGATACTTGGATTGAATTACCAAAAAGAGATGTTGAAAAAGATTTCTTAATGCCTGTTGAGGATGTATTCTCTATTACTGGTCGTGGTACTGTAGCTACTGGTAGAATTGAAACTGGTGTTGCTAATACTGGAGATCCTGTAGAGATTATTGGTATGGGTGCAGAAAAAATGACTTCTACTATTACTGGAGTTGAGATGTTCCGTAAAATATTAGATAGAGGTGAAGCTGGTGATAACGTAGGTCTTTTATTAAGAGGTATCGAGAAATCGGATATCAAAAGAGGTATGGTAATTTGTAAGCCAGGTTCAATTACGCCACACGCTAAATTTAAAGCTGAGGTTTATGTGTTGAAAAAAGAAGAAGGTGGTCGTCATACGCCATTCCATAAAAACTACCGTCCACAGTTCTATGTAAGAACTACAGATGTTACTGGTACAATTAATTTACCAGAAGGTGTAGAAATGGTAATGCCTGGTGATAACTTAACAATTACAGTTGATTTAATCCAACCAATTGCATTGAATATTGGTTTACGTTTTGCGATCCGTGAAGGAGGTAGAACTGTTGGTGCAGGTCAGGTAACTGAAATTTTAGACTAATTAAAAGGTCTAATTATAAGAATTTTTAAATGATTAGGGTGCTTCTTGTAAAGAAGCACCTTATTATTCTTTCAGATAAATTTATTTTCCGAAAGAATTACTTTAGAAATAATAATTTTAACAGGATTAATTATGTAGTCCTGTTATATACGGGTGTAGCTCAGTTGGTAGAGCACTGGTCTCCAAAACCAGGTGTCGGGAGTTCGAGCCTCTCCACCCGTGCGTAAATAGAAAACAACAATGGGTATAGTAAATTATATTAAAGATTCTTTTGCTGAACTAAAAAATCATGTGACTTGGCAACCGATGAATGAGGCACAAAAAACCACTGTAGTGGTAGCAGTATTTACGGTAATTTTTGCCTTGGCAGTGTTTTTAGTGGATAAATTTTTCCAAAACGGTTTAGAACAATATTTTAATATTTTTTAATAATAAGTGGTAATGAGTGATTCTTCTATTATGAAATGGTATGCTGTAAGGGCTATCGGCGGACAAGAGAATAAGGTAAAGACCTATATAGAGAATGAGATTGCTCGATTAGGATTATCTGATTTTGTAAGCCAAGTGTTGGTGCCTACAGAAAAAGTGATCCAAATTAGAAATGGAAAGAAATATAACAAAGAGAAAGTTTATTTCCCGGGTTATATTATGGTAGAAGCGAACTTAAGTGGTGAAGTGCCTCACGTGATTAAATCGGTTACTGGGGTTATTGGGTTTTTAGGAGAGACTAAAGGCGGTGATCCAGTACCATTGAGAAAATCAGAAGTTAATAGAATGTTAGGTACCGTAGATGATTTAGCGGTACAAAATGAAAACGTGGCTATCCCATATATTGTTGGAGAAACAGTTAAAGTAATCGATGGACCATTTAATGGATTTGATGGAATTATCGAAAAAATTAATGAAGAAAAGCGTAAGCTTGAAGTTATGGTTAAAATCTTTGGTAGAAAAACACCATTGGAACTTAACTATATGCAAGTAGAAAAAATATCATAATTGTTACACGGTGAATTGTTAATGCATTAGCTTCCAATATAATGTGTTATCTTAATTAAAGTTTTAAAAATGGCAAAGGAAATAAGTAAGGTAGTAAAATTACAAGTTCGTGGAGGAGCAGCAAATCCTTCACCACCTGTAGGACCAGCATTGGGTGCTGCCGGAGTTAACATTATGGAGTTCTGTAAGCAGTTTAATGCAAGAACTCAAGATAAACCTGGTAAAGTATTGCCAGTAGTTATCAATGTTTATAAAGATAAATCGTTTGATTTTGTTGTAAAAACTCCACCAGCAGCAGTTCAATTATTAGAAGCAGCTAAAGTTAAAAAAGGATCTGGAGAGCCTAACCGTAAAAAGGTGGCCTCTGTAACTTGGGATCAGGTAAGAACAATTGCAGAAGATAAAATGGCAGATTTAAACGCATTTACCATTGAGTCTGCAATGTTAATGGTTGCAGGTACGGCAAGATCTATGGGATTAAGAGTTAAAGGAGAAGCTCCTGTCAAAACAGCATAAAGACAATGGCAAAGTTAACAAAGAAACAAAAAGAAGCGAATGCAAAAGTTGATGCAAATTCAGCTTACAACGTATTAGATGCTTCTTCCTTAGTGAAAGAAATCACCAACGTAAATTTTGATGCTAGTGTAGATCTAGCTGTACGTTTAGGTGTAGATCCGCGTAAAGCAAACCAAATGGTTAGAGGTGTAGTAACCTTACCACACGGTACTGGTAAAGAAGTTAAAGTTTTAGCTTTAGTAACGCCAGATAAAGAAGCAGAAGCAAAAGAAGCTGGTGCAGATTACGTAGGATTAGATGAATACCTTCAAAAAATTAAAGGAGGTTGGACTGACGTAGATGTGATTGTAACCATGCCTAGTGTGATGGGTAAATTAGGTCCGTTAGGTAGGATTTTAGGACCAAGAGGTTTAATGCCTAACCCTAAAACAGGTACGGTAACTATGGATGTTGCCAAAGCTGTTGCAGATGTTAAAGGTGGTAAAATTGATTTTAAAGTAGATAAAACAGGTATTGTGCATGCCGCTATTGGTAAAGCGTCTTTTGATGCAGATAAATTAGCAGATAATGCCAACGAGTTGATTCAAACTTTGGTGAAATTAAAGCCATCGACAGTAAAAGGAGCTTACATCAAGAGTATTGATATGTCAAGTACAATGAGTCCTGGTGTTGCTATAGATACGAAAACAGTTTAATGCAGGTTAATATTTTGAATCATGACTAGAGAAGAAAAATCACAAGTAATAGAACAATTAACTGGCAAATTAACTGATAATAACATTATCTATTTAGCAGATATTTCAGGATTGAATGCT
Organism: Bacteroidia bacterium; assembly: GCA_030431085.1. GTDB lineage: Bacteria > Bacteroidota > Bacteroidia > Flavobacteriales > Flavobacteriaceae > Lutimonas. The sequence goes on along the minus strand of JAUIJW010000082.1, from coordinate 5,934 downwards.
TTACAAACTTCTAATTTAAGAAGAGCTTGTTTTAAAGCAAACATCAATTTGGCAGTGGTAAAAAACACATTGCTTGCTAAAGCAATGGAAAAAGCGGAAAAGGATTTTGGTGACTTACCAAATACATTAAAAGGTAATACATCAATTATGATTTCTGAAACTGGTAATGCTCCAGCTAAAGTAATCAAAGAATTTCGCAAAGGTAGCGATAGACCAATTTTAAAAGGAGCTTATGTAGAAGAAGCTATTTATGTTGGTGATGATCAACTAGAGGCTTTAGTTAATATTAAGTCTAAAGAAGAATTGATTGGTGATATCATTACCTTATTACAATCTCCAGCGAAGAATGTTATTTCTTCACTTCAATCAGGTGGCAGCAAATTGTCTGGTATCTTAAAGACTTTAGGAGATAAATAAATTAAACACACTAATAAACTATAATAAAAAATTTTAAAAAGTAGAAAAATGGCAGAGTTAAAAGATTTCGCAGAACAATTAGTTAACTTAACAGTAAAAGAAGTTAATGAATTAGCAAATATTTTAAAAGAAGAGTACGGTATTGAGCCAGCAGCCGCTGCAGTAGCAGTAGCAGGTCCTGCAGGTGGTGGTGAAGCAGCCGCTGAAGAGAAATCAGAATTTGATGTAATCTTAAAAGCAGCAGGTGGATCTAAATTAGCCGTAGTAAAATTAGTTAAAGAATTAACTGGTTTAGGTTTAAAAGAAGCTAAAGGTATCGTAGATAGTGCTCCAGCTCCAATCAAAGAAGGTATCTCTAAAGATGAGGCAGAAGGTCTTAAAAGTTCTTTAGAAGAAGCAGGAGCTGAAGTTGAGCTTAAGTAATTTACCGTTAAGCTAAACACTTAAGGTTTAGGTCTTTGGGAAGGTACCCTTAGACCTAAACCATTTTGCATATATATTCGTTCTTATAATTTAAATTTAAATTTTTCTCCATTGGCAACGAAACTAAAAAACCAAAGAGTAAACTTTGCATCAGCTAAATTGGCAGCAGATTATCCAGATTTTTTGGATATTCAAATAAAATCATTCCAAGATTTTTTCCAATTAGAAACCAAATCTGATGAAAGAAGCGACGAAGGTTTATACAAAACCTTCATGGAAAATTTTCCAATTTCAGATTCTAGAAACAATTTCGTTTTAGAATTCTTAGATTATTTTGTTGACCCACCTAGATATAGCATTCAAGAATGTATTGAGCGAGGCCTAACATATAGCGTACCATTAAAGGCGCGATTAAAACTTTACTGTACCGATCCAGAACACGAAGATTTTGAAACCATAGTACAAGATGTGTATTTAGGAACCATTCCTTATATGACACATAGTGGTACTTTCGTGATCAATGGTGCAGAACGTGTGGTTGTATCACAGCTACATAGATCACCAGGTGTATTCTTTGGTCAATCTTTTCATGCTAATGGAACCAAATTATATTCTGCAAGAGTTATTCCTTTTAAAGGATCTTGGATTGAATTTGCTACCGATATAAACCAAGTAATGTTTGCTTATATCGATAGAAAGAAAAAATTACCTGTTACTACATTATTTAGAGCCATAGGGTTCGAAAGAGATAAAGATATTTTAGAGATTTTTGACCTTGCAGAAGAAGTAAAAGTTTCTAAGAGCGGACTTAAAAAAGTACTAGATAGAAAATTAGCAGCAAGAGTTCTTAAAACGTGGTTTGAAGATTTTGTTGATGAGGATACCGGAGAGGTGGTGTCTATCGAAAGAAATGAAATAGTTCTTGATAGAGATACAATTCTTGAAAAAGAACATATTGAAGAAATAATAGAATCTGGTGCAAAAACAATTTTATTACATAAATTAGATAATGAGTCTGGTGATTATGCCATTATTCATAATACATTACAAAAAGATCCTACCAACTCAGAAAAAGAAGCGGTAGAGCATATTTACCGTCAGTTGCGTAATGCTGAACCGCCAGATTACGAAACAGCAAAAGGTATTATCAATAAGTTATTCTTCTCAGAACAACGTTACAATTTAGGTGAGGTTGGTCGTTATAGAATGAATAAAAAGCTTGAGTTAGACGTTGATATTGAAGAGCGAGTATTAACAAAAATAGATATCATTACTATAGTTAAAAACTTGATTAACTTGGTAAACTCTAAAGCAGAGGTTGATGATATTGATCACCTATCTAACAGGCGTGTAAGAACAGTTGGAGAACAACTTGCAGGTCAGTTTGGTGTGGGGCTTTCACGTATGGCTAGAACCATTCGAGAGAGAATGAATGTTCGTGATAATGAGGTGTTTACGCCTATTGATTTGATCAATGCAAAAACTTTATCTTCAGTTATTAATTCGTTTTTTGGTACGAACCAATTATCTCAATTTATGGATCAAACCAATCCATTGGCAGAGATTACGCATAAACGTAGATTATCAGCGTTAGGACCAGGAGGATTGTCTCGTGAAAGAGCTGGTTTTGAGGTTCGTGATGTGCACTTTACACATTATGGAAGACTTTGCCCGATTGAAACTCCTGAAGGACCAAATATTGGATTGATTTCTTCATTATCGGTGTATGCTAAAGTAAATAACTTAGGATTTATTGAAACACCATATTTAGAAGTTGAAGATGGTAAGATAGATAAAAGTAAATCAGCTATCTATTTAAGTGCTGAGGAAGAAGAAGGGATGAAAATTGCCCAGTCTAACTTAGATTTAAATGAGAACGGTGAAATAGAATTAGAAAAAGTAGTTGCAAGAGTAGATGGAGATTTTCCAGTGGTGTCGTCTAAAGAGATTAAGTACATGGATATTTCTCCAAACCAGATTTCTTCAATTTCGGCTTCACTAATTCCTTTCTTAGAGCATGATGATGCGAACCGTGCCTTGATGGGATCTAACATGATGCGTCAAGCAGTACCATTAATGCGTCCAGAATCTCCTATTGTTGGAACAGGCTTAGAAAGAAGAGTCGCTAAAGATTCTAGAATTTTAATCAATGCAGAAGGAAAAGGTGAAGTCACTTATGTTGATTCTGATAAGATTGAAATTAGATATGAAAGAACAGAGAATGAAAAAACCGTAAGTTTTGATGACGATACTAAAACTTATGATTTAATTAAGTTTAGAAAAACCAATCAAGGTACTTCGATTAACTTACACCCAATTGTAAGAAAGGGAGATACGGTTGAAGAAGGACAGGTGCTTTGTGAGGGTTATGCTACGGAAAAAGGTGAATTGGCATTAGGTAGAAATATGAAAGTAGCCTTTATGCCTTGGAAAGGGTATAACTTTGAGGATGCAATTGTAATTTCTGAAAGAGTGGTTAGAGAAGATATTTTTACTTCTATCCATATTGATGAATATTCATTAGATGTAAGAGATACTAAACTAGGTGCTGAAGAGCTAACAGCTGATATTCCAAATGTAAGTGAGGAAGCTACAAAAGACCTAGATGAGAATGGAATGATTAGAATTGGTGCAGAAATTAAACCCGGTGATATATTAATCGGTAAAATTACACCAAAAGGAGAATCAGATCCTACACCAGAAGAAAAATTACTTAGAGCTATATTTGGTGACAATGCGGGCGATGTAAAAGATGCCTCATTAAAAGCATCTCCATCTTTAAGAGGAGTGGTCATTGATAAAAAACTCTTTCAAAGAGCTATTAAAGATAAAGCCAAGAGAGTAAAAGATAAGGAAGATGTAAGCAATTTAGAAATAGAATTTTCTGTAGAGTTCGAAAAGTTAAGAGATAAGTTAATCGATAAATTATTTGGCTTAGTTAACGGAAAAACCTCTCAAGGTGTACAAAACGATTTAGGAGAAGAAATTTTACCAAAAGGTAAAAAATTCACCCTTAAAATGTTAAACTCTGTAGCCGATTTCGAACATTTAACAAAAGGTGTTTGGACTACAGATAAAGACCTAAATGACTTAGTTAATAGGTTAATTCATAATTACAAAATTAAGGTAAGCGATTTACAAGGATCTTTAAGACGTAAAAAGTTTGCTGTAACGGTTGGAGATGAATTACCAAAAGGAATTATAAAGCTAGCTAAAATTTATGTGGCCAAAAAGCGTAAATTAAAAGTTGGAGATAAAATGGCCGGACGTCACGGTAATAAAGGTATTGTTGCCAGAATCGTTAGAGATGAAGACATGCCATTCTTAGAAGATGGAACACCGGTAGATATCGTGTTAAATCCATTAGGGGTACCATCGCGTATGAATATCGGTCAGATTTATGAAACTGTTCTTGGATGGGCAGGTCAAAAGTTAGGTGAGAAATATGCTACACCTATTTTTGATGGTGCCAGTATAGATCAAATTACAGAATTAACTAATAAAGCAGGAATTCCTGAATTTGGACATACATATTTATATGATGGTGGTACAGGTGAGCGCTTTGATCAACCGGCAACGGTAGGTGTGATTTACATGATTAAATTAGGCCACATGATTGAAGATAAGATGCACGCCAGATCTATTGGACCATATTCGTTAATTACGCAGCAACCATTAGGTGGTAAAGCACAGTTTGGAGGTCAGCGTTTTGGTGAGATGGAGGTTTGGGCCTTAGAGGCCTATGGCGCATCAGCAACATTAAGAGAAATTTTAACAGTTAAGTCTGATGATGTTTTAGGAAGAGCAAAAACTTATGAGTCTATAGTAAAAGGTGAAAAAATGCCAGAACCTGGCTTACCAGAATCTTTTAATGTATTGATGCATGAGTTAAAAGGTTTAGGCTTAGACCTTAGGTTAGAAGAATAATTAGCAATACAAGACACTCGATGTTTCATCGGGTGTCAACCATATAATTTTTACATTAAATTCTATTCCATTATCATGGCAAGACAAAGAGAAAAATACACTGTAAAAAAATTTAATAAAATTACAATTGGTTTGGCATCGCCAGAAACTATCCTAGAGAAATCTAACGGAGAAGTTTTAAAGCCAGAGACTATTAATTATCGTACACACAAGCCAGAAAGAGATGGTTTGTTTTGTGAGCGAATTTTTGGCCCGATTAAAGACTACGAATGTGCTTGTGGTAAATACAAGCGTATAAGATATAAAGGGATCATTTGCGACCGTTGTGGTGTTGAAGTTACCGAGAAGAAAGTAAGAAGAGACAGAGTAGGACATATTAACCTTGTGGTACCTGTAGCACATATTTGGTATTTTAGATCTTTACCAAATAAAATGGGTTATTTATTAGGTCTACCTTCAAAAAAGCTAGATATGATAATTTACTACGAGAGATATGTAGTAATTCAACCTGGTATTGCAGCTGATGCGGAAGGAACACCATTGCAAAAAATGGATTTTTTAACTGAAGAAGAGTATCTTAATATATTAGAAACGCTTCCTCAAGAAAATCAGTATTTAGAAGATACAGACCCTAACAAGTTTATAGCTAAAATGGGTGCTGAATGCTTGATAGATTTGTTAGAAAGAATAGATCTAGACGAGCTGTCTTATGAGTTAAGACATAAAGCTAATACAGAGACTTCTAAGCAACGTAAAATGGAGGCTTTAAAGCGTTTAAATGTTGTTGAAGCCTTTAGAGATGCAAATACTAGAAAAGAGAATAAACCAGAGTGGATGATCATGAAGGTGGTGCCAGTAATTCCACCAGAATTACGTCCGTTAGTACCATTAGATGGTGGTCGTTTTGCAACATCAGATTTAAATGATCTTTACCGTAGAGTTATTATTAGAAATAACCGTTTAAAAAGATTGATGGAGATTAAAGCTCCTGAAGTAATTTTGCGAAATGAAAAGCGTATGTTACAAGAATCTGTAGATTCTTTGTTTGATAACACACGTAAATCATCTGCAGTAAAAACAGAATCTAATAGACCTTTAAAATCTTTATCAGATAGTTTAAAAGGTAAACAAGGACGTTTTCGTCAGAACTTATTAGGTAAACGTGTT
>JAUIJW010000081.1 GCA_030431085.1 Bacteroidia bacterium | reverse complement strand
AAAGGAATTGGTCCAGGATATCTAAAATCATCAATATTAACACTGTCAGGTGTTAATGTTTCTTGTTTTTTATAGAAAAAATAAACTGTATTGTTACCATGATGAGTTCTAATAAAATCTATTATTCTATCGGGTAAACCATTTTTTTTAGCCAATTCTATCCCCTTTAATACATGACCAATGATGATTTGAGCAGAATCGTATGGGGGGAGTTCATTATGAGGATTTACACTAGTGGTTTGATTTTCTGTGAAATACATAGGGTTGTGCATCTTCCCAATATCATGATATAGCGCCCCTGTTCTTACCAACATAGCATTAGCTCCAATGGCATTGGCAGACGCTTCGGCAAGGTTGGCTACCTGCATAGAGTGTTGAAAAGTACCAGGTGCCTTCTCATTAAGTTCTCTTAAAAGCTTAGTATTGGTGTTCGATAATTCTAGTAATGAAATATCTGAAGTAAGTTTAAATGTTTTTTCATAAATCAATATTAAAAATAAAGATAAAAAAGAGAGCACCCCATTTAAGGCAAACATGGCAAAGTACGACCATTTTAAATGTTGTGCATTGCCTTCCTGAATTACAGAAAAAGCAAAATAGGCTAAGGTGTAGACTAATGTTATTTTAGTGATAGATAAAAAAAGGTTAGCACGTCTATAAAGCTCTGAAACAGTTAAAATGGTAACAATTCCAGCAATAATTTGAAGAAAAATAAACTCAAAACTATTAGGGACAATAAAACCTAAAATTAATACAGTAAGCACATGTACAAATAGTCCTAATCTTGCATCGAAAAAGGCTTTCAAAACAATTGGTAGTATGATAATGGGTACAACATAAATATAATTAACCCAATATTTTTGAACGATAGTAACCAAGAAAACCATGAGTAAAATATTGAAAAAGATAAAGGTTAATTTGGTGTTATCTTCAAAGATCTCTGGCCGATAATGATGTAAGAATAGCACAAACATTAAAAGTACTAAGGCCACCAAAATAGTGTATCCAAAAACAATCCAATTGTAATTAGATTTACTCCACAGTTGCGAGTCGTACTCCTTTTTTAGCGACATCAAAATTTCATAATTCCTACCTTCAACAACATCACCTTTGGCAATAATTCTTTCGTTCTCGGTTATTAAACCTTTGGTAGCCGAAATGTTTTGAACTTCATCTTGAAAAATTTTATCTGTAAATTCTTGGTCGTAAAATATATTGGGCTCAAGAATTTCGAAAAAGAGGTTGGTAAATTTGTTTTCTAATTTTTTATATCTACTGTTGATAAAATATTTTTGTAATTCTGGGACTAAGATATCCGTAGTAAACAAATTATCTGATAAAATATCTTCACCTTCATTTCCAACACGAATAGTAATTAAAGTATTCTTTTGAAGTTTATCATTATCTGATTTATTGAGAAATCCAATTTTATAAACACGATCTATAAAGTTTTTTCCAAATCTTTTAAGAGATTTCTTAGGTAAATTTATAGCTAAAGAATCTTTTAAAATAACATCTACTTTTTGATTGTATTGATTGATAACATTATCGTATACATTTTCTTTTTTGGTAAAAAACAGTTGTTTATTGGCCTCAATTTCTTGAGCCTCTGTTTTTAGCTCTTCTTCGGTTTTTAGAATTGCAAAATCAAACGGAGCATAGAGGTTATCGTACTGCCAAGGCTTACCTTTTTGAATATTATATTTAAACTGACCTCCTTTTGGGAAAAGATAAATTATGGTAACAGTGCAAACAAGATACAATACTACTTTATAAATTAAAGAGTGATTTTGATAAAGCTTATTGAGGTATTTTTTCATGCATATTCGGTTGATGTTTCAAATGTAAACAAATAATTAAGCAACACATAATAAATTAGTTTTGACCTTTATGCCATTACATCATTAGAGGTCAACAGTTAAAGTTTGCTTTTTCGAAATGGTAAAACTTATGAATACTTAGAATATATCCATAAAAAATAATTAATTTCGCAATGAGTAAGTATTGTATTCTTATAAATTTTGTAAAATGAGCAAAGAAGTTGTAATCGTATCTGCAGTTAGAACGCCAATAGGTAGTTTTTTAGGAACATTATCAAATATACCGGCACCTAAACTTGGGGCGGTAGCTATTAAAGGTGCTTTAGAGAAAGCAGGTCTTGAGGCCAATATGGTAGATGAAGTATTTATGGGTAATGTGGTTCAGGCAGGAACTGGTCAAGCACCAGCAAGACAAGCTGCAATTTTTGCAGGAATACCAGATACTGTACCGTGTACTACGATTAATAAAGTTTGTGCATCGGGAATGAAATCTATTGCATTTTCGGTACAAGCTATTCAATGCGGCGATGCAGACATTGTAGTGGCAGGCGGTATGGAGAATATGAGCCAGATACCACATTATATGCAGAGTAGAAAAGGGCAAAAATTTGGAGATATAAAAATTGAGGACGGCCTGCTTAAGGATGGATTGATTAATGTATATGATGGTAAACACATGGGGACTTGTGGAGATGCCTGTGCAGAGAAATACGATTTTACAAGAGAAGATCAAGATAATTTTGCAATTGAAAGCTACAAGCGATCAGCGCAAGCTTGGCAAGAGGGTAAATTTAAAGATGAGGTTGTACCGGTTGAAATACCTCAGAGAAAAGGTGATCCTATTTTATTTAGTGAAGATGAGGAATATAAAAATGTGAAAATGGATAAAATTCCAAGTTTACGACCTGCCTTTCAAAAAGAAGGTACGGTAACTGCAGCCAATGCCTCAACGTTAAATGATGGTGCCGCAGCATTGGTGTTGATGAGTGCTGATAAGGCTAAATCATTAAATATAACTCCGCTGGCCTATGTATTGAGTCATGCAGATGCTGCTCAAGAGCCAGAATGGTTTACCACGGCTCCGGCTAAAGCCATTCCAAAAGCATTAGCTAAAGCAGGTATTACTCACAATGATGTAGATTATTATGAATTGAACGAGGCTTTTTCTGTGGTAGGTTTAGCTAATATTAAACTTTTAAATTTAGATGCCAATAAAGTTAATGTTAATGGTGGTGCAGTATCATTAGGCCATCCTTTAGGTTGTTCTGGTGCAAGAATTATGGTTACTTTACTTCATGTTTTACGTCAAAATAATGCCAAAGTAGGAGTGGCAGGTATCTGTAATGGTGGTGGTGGAGCCAGTGCCATGGTTATTAAATTAGCAGAATAAATTAGTACTGAAGTATTTTATGAATTACGGAATCTGCATTTTAAATTGTGTTGCTATACGTAGTGAGGCTTCAGAAAAAAGCGAAATGACATCGCAATTACTTTTTGGAGAAACTTGTAAGATAACAGATTCAAAAAAAGGCTGGTTATATATTGTTAATGATTTTGATGAATTTGAAGGTTGGATCCATCATCTTGAATTAGAAAAATTATCGTTAGATCAATACCAAGAATTAAAAGGTAGCGAAGTGGTTAGCAAAGATTTAGTTAACTTTATAAGCGAGAATCAAAATTTACAAGTAATTAGCATAGGCGCTTCCTTACCAAATTACCAAGAAGGAATGGTAGAATTTATTGGTAAACAGTTTCAATTCGATGGCCTTGTAAATACAAAAGCCCAAAGTAAACAAGATATTGTAAACACAGCATATCTGCTCTTAAATACTCCTTTTTTATGGGGAGGAAGGACTTCATTAGGCTTAGATTGCTCAGGTTTTACTCAGCTAGTTTATAAAATTAACGGCCACAAATTATTGCGCAATGCTGCACATCAAGCAAGTCAAGGAGAAGTGCTTAGTTTTATAGAAGAAAGTGAACCAGGCGACTTGGCTTTTTTCGATGATGCTGAGGGAAATATCATACATGTAGGTATTATTCTGGCAAACAATTATATTATGCATTGTTATGGTAAAGTTAGATTAGATAGACTAGACCAAAGCGGTATTTATAATGTAGATACCAAAAGACATACCCACAAATTAAGGGTTATGAAGCAAATATTTTAACGATATTCTTCTTTCAGACTAGACTAATAAAAATTATTTATGCGTAAACGATATCAAATAGCGCTTTTTTTGATATTTGTTATTGGAATTCTTTTTGCCCTAGAGGTTGAAAAAAGTTATCAAAGTAAATTGATATCAGTACCTCATGATTTAGAAGAAATATCGGGTATAGAATTCGATAAATTAGGCCATTTATGGGCCATCAATGATGGAGGTAACTCGCCAAAATTATATTTGCTTGACTCTACCGGTCATATTAAAAAATCAATTCGAATCATTAACGCAGAAAACAAGGACTGGGAGGATATGACTCAAGATTACTTTGGTCATTTTTTTATTGGTGATTTTGGCAATAATAAGAATGAAAGAAACGTACTTACCGTTTATAAAATTGAAAATCCAATAGACATCAAAGATACCATTACTAGTGCAGAGATCATAAAGTTTAAATTTGAAGATAAATTTGATTCCACACCCAATGATAGTATTAAGAACTACGATTTAGAAGCTTTTATTTATTATAAAAAGTACTTGTATTTATTTACTAAAAATAGAACAGAACCTTTTGATGGAGTAACCAATGTGTATAGAATGGGAGATTATGCTTCAAATCAAAATGCAAAATTAGTAAGCTCTTTTGTGACATGTTCTTCGGGTAAATATCTTTGCTGGATTACTTCTGCAGCTTTAAGATTGGCGCTTTTAAGTTCTAATAAAATTTGGGTTTTCGAAAATTGGAAAGGAGACGATTTTTTCTCTGGAGACGTAAAAGAAATATCCTTAGGTATTGTAACTCAAAAAGAGGCCATAACATTTGTAAATGACTCTACTGTTTTAGTCGCTGATGAGTATTTTAGAGGTATAGGAGGAAATATTTATCAAATAAAGATCTAAATAGACCTTATTTTCAGTGCTTAAGTAAAAGTAAAAGAGCTGCAATTAAGCAGCTCTTTTATATATTGAAAGAAAACACGCTATATATCTTCAAAACTAATATCTGTAAAACTACTGCCTGAAGATTTATCTTCAACTACTGCACCATTAGCTTCTTCATCACTTGGTTTGTGATAATCTTTTTGGTGACGTTCACTGATAACTTCTTCTCCTTTTTCGTTGACAATGAAATCAGTAGCTTTTTGTAATATTTCATTAAACTCGCTAAAATCTTCTTTGTACAAGTAAATTTTATGCTTTTTATAATGAAATGATCCGTCATCATGAGTAAACTTTTTGCTTTCAGTTATTGTTAAGTAATAATCGCCAGCTTTAGTTTCTCTAACATCAAAAAAATAGGTTCTTCTTCCTGCCCTTAAAACTTGAGAAAAAATTTCTTCTTGATCAATTAAACCTTTTTCGCTCATACTATTTTAATTTATGTTTATTGAATATAGTGACAAATCTAAAAAATTATATTATTCATGCAACAATTATTTTACCCTAATTTATTCAAGTTATTCAGGGTTTGTTAACTTTTCTTCTAGCTGTTGCTGATAGGTTTTCTGGTAATATCCTTCTTGTTCAACAAGTTGGTCATGAGTACCTTTTTGAATGATTTCACCATTGTCTAAAACAATAATGTAATCGGCATTTTTAATAGACGAAGTTCTGTGTCCGATAATAATCGTCGTTTTGCCTTCTGAGGCCTTTTTTAAATTATTTAAAATGACTTCTTCTGTTTCTGTATCAACAGCCGAAAGACAGTCGTCAAAAATTAAAATTTCTGGATCTGCAATTAATGCTCTAGCAATAGAAACTCTTTGTTTTTGTCCACCAGAAAGGGTAACGCCCCGTTCTCCTACCAAAGTATCATATCCGTTTTTAAATTTTACAATATTATGATGAATATAGGCAGATTTAGCGGCTTTAATAATATCTTCATCACTAGCGTTTTCTTTGCCAATTTTAATATTATTTTTAATACTATCTGAGAATAAAAAAGCATCTTGAGGTACAAATCCTATGCTATTTCGTAGTTGACTAAGATTTTTTTGTTGAATTGATTCTTGATCAATCAAAATATGGCCACTAGAACTATCGTATAACCTAGCGATTAAGGCGGCAATGGTAGACTTACCAGAGCCTGTTTTACCCATTATAGCCAAAGACTTACCCTTATCTACCTTAAAACTTACATTTTTCAACGCCTCAATGTTCGTGTCTTCGTAAGTAAAGCTTACATTATCAAACACGATACTCCCATTAATGGGCGTATTTTTATTTACTAAATTCTTTACCGAAGGCTTTTCTTGCAAAAATTCATTAATTCTGTTTTGTGAGACTTCTGCTTGTTGCACAATAGAAGTTACCCAACCCACCACGGCTACAGGCCAAGTTAGCATATTTACATACATGATAAATTCTGCAATAATACCAATGTTATTAATTTCGCCATTAATGTATTGCATACCTCCAACATAAATCACTAAAGTATTACTAATACCAATAAGCAATATCATTAGTGGAAAAAATAAAGCTTGAGCTTTATATAATGAAATGTTTTTTTGTTTAGATGTTACCGCCAAAGTATTAAAATCAACAGAGGTTGGTTGACCAATATTATAAGCCTTAATAACATTAATACCAGAGAATATTTCTTGAGAAAAAGTAGTTAGTTTAGATAAATATTGTTGTACGATATTACTTCTCTTATTAATAATTTTGCTTAAAATGTATATGGAAATAGAGAGAATAGGTAAAGGTAGCAAAGTGTATAAGGTTAGTTTGGTATCGATACTCAACATTTTAGAAATCGCAATAACAAATAGCACAAGCATATTCATGGTGTACATGATGGCGGGTCCGAAATACATTCTAACTTTACCCACGTCTTCACTAATGCGATTCATTAAATCACCAGTTCTATTTTTTTTGTAAAAATTTAATGAGAGTTTCTCATACTGTATAAAAATTTCGTTTTTCAAATCATATTCTATTAAACGAGACATTACAATGAGAGTTTGGCGCATTAAAAAAGTAAAAAAACCAGATAAAATTACGGCACCAACAATATAAAGAATGTTTATAATGAGCTGAGATTTAACCGTGTCGATGTCTGTAATATCATTTCTTAAATAATCTTCAACAACATTAAGCGAATCACGTATTAGCGATGGTATCTGTAAAGCAAAAATCTTAGAAATGGCCGTTATCAATATCCCTAATATCAACCGATATTTATATTTTACAAAAAATTTATTGAGATATTTTAACGCCTTCATTAGAACAAAATTGGTAAAATGTGAGCTGCGAAGATACAAGAATTCTCTACAAATATTGATTCTTTATTTTTTATCCTTGAGCTTTAAATTTTAACGTTTTATTAAAAGCGATATGCTCTACATTGTGAAAAAAAGACTAATTTTGCGGCTAAAATAATTCAGTATATAATTGACGATCTTTTTAAATTATGGTGAATAGAAGACATATTCGAATTAAGGTAATGCAATCAATCTATGCCTTGTTACAATCGAAAAATGATGACTTATCTCGAGAGAAGAAGTTTTTAAACTTTAGTACAGAAAAGGCTTTTGATTTATATGTCTTACAATTGCTTTTGATTGTTGAAGTTAAAAACCTGGCCTTAGAGCATTTAGAAATTAAGAAGAAAAGGTATCTGGCTACAGAAGAAGATAAAAACCCAAGCTTAAAATTTATTGAAAATAAGGTTATTGCTGCTATAGAAAACAGTGAAGCCATTAAAGAGTTTTGCTCGAAAAAGAAATTACTTAATTGGAGCGAACATAGAGAGTTCGTAAGAATTATTTTAGATAAACTTCAGGAACAGTCATTTTATAGCACCTACCTTAAAGCAGAAGACGATAGCTTTGAACAAGATAAGTTGTTTATAACACAAGTGTTTGAAAAAGTGGTTGCTCCGGATGAAAAATTATTCGATTTTTATGAGAGTTTGAATTTGGGATGGGTAGACGATTATCCGTTAGTGAATACTTGGATTCTTAAAACATTTAAGCAGCTGAAAAAAAATGAGGTTATTTCTTTGACTGATTTAGTTATTAGAGAAGATGATTTAGAGTTTTTGTATGATTTGTTTGAAAAGGTAATGTTACATCAACATGAATTTACCGAAGAAATCAATAAAAAAACACCCAATTGGGATGCAGATAGAATAGCCGAAATTGATTTGATATTGATTAAAATGGCTTTAACTGAGTTTTTGTATTTTCCATCTATCCCATCCAAGGTAAGTATTAATGAATACATAGAAATTGCTAAAGATTATTCTACCTCAAAAAGCAGCTATTTTATTAATGGTGTATTAGATAAAATATTAAAAGAATACAATCAGAATAATAAAATAAAAAAGATAGGAAGAGGTTTATTATAAAAATTCTATTTTCGCAATAATTTAAAAATAATTTAAAATGAAAAAATACATATACATAACCTTGGTATGTTTTGGATTAGGATTGATATCATGTAAAAACGATCCTACAGAAAAAATAAAGAAAGACAATGTAGAGTTAGCCAAAAAAAGAGATCAAGAAATTAAAGAGGGTAGTGCTATTATTAGTTTTGAAAAATCTGAACATGATTTTGGCACTATCAATGAAGGTGATATTGTTGAAACCATTTTTGCATTTACCAATGTTGGTAAAAGTGAGTTAATTATTACTTCTGCAAAAGGTTCTTGTGGATGTACTGTACCTCAATGGCCTAAAGAGCCAATCATGCCAGGAGAAAGTGCGGAAATTAAGGTGAAATTTAATTCATCTGGAAAACCTAATTTACAACAAAAACAAGTGACTTTGGTTACTAATACAGAAAGCGGTAAAGAGATTTTAACCATAAAAGCTCAAGTAACGCCAAAATCTAAAAATAGCTAAATAATAATTTTATGTACTTAAATATGTTTTTACAAGCTGGTGGTAGCAGCATGGGTAATTTTATACTAATTCCGTTGATGTTTTTGGTATTGTATTTGTTTATGATTCGTCCACAAATGAAACGTCAAAAAAATGAAAAGAAATTCCAGTCATCACTTAAAAAAGGTGCAAGAGTAGTCACAACAAGTGGTATTCATGGCAAGGTGATTGATTTGGTTGATGCCGATAATACCTGTATTATTGAAACAAGTGCTGGTAAAATAAAGTTTGAAAGAAGTGCTATTTCTATGGAACTAAGTAAAAAATACTTACCAAAAGATACTAAGAAATAGAGCCATCTTAGAATTGAAAGGATGCTCTAATACCATAATACAATTTTAATAAAGGCTTGAGTTCATACTCAAGCCTTTTGATTTGGATACACTTTTATTATAGAGTAGTATTACGATTCAATAATTTACTGCTTTACTCCTAATTTGAGTAATATTTTTTCTAATAAACACCACTTTGTAAAAGCAGATTGAACTAAATTAATAC
>JAUIJW010000080.1 GCA_030431085.1 Bacteroidia bacterium | reverse complement strand
TATAGAAGCTATTTTTAGCAAGGAAGAAATAATTGCTTACCAACACTTAATTAGAAGAATTCCTATTTCAGATCACGTTATTGAGTATGCCGTGTCTTTAGTGAGTAAAACCAGACCAAATTCAGATAAGGCTACCAAACACGTCAACCAATATTTAGAGTGGGGTGCAGGCCCAAGAGCTTCTCAAAATCTCGTTCTGGCCGCCAAAGCTCACGCCGCAATTCAAGGCAAATATTCACCAGATATCGAGAATGTTCAGGCTGTAGCTCCTGCCATTTTGCACCATAGAATTGTTAAAAACTATAAAGCTGAAGCTGAAGGTATATCAGAAAATGCAATTATCCAATCACTCTACTAGCTCCTTTCTTCGATAAGAAAATCAATACCTATTAAAAATCGCAAAACATTCATTGTTAATACAATAAAATATTTGTATATTTGCAGCCCTTTTACGGCGATGTTCAGATAAGTAAAAGAATTAAGAAAAACAATGTTAACACCTCTTGTTGTTTTGTTGCTTAAAAATCTGAAAAACAATAAGATACAAATCTAAAAGACAAATGTCTAAATTAGAAGAAAAGTTAGAATTATACACCAATGAAGCTACAAAATTGGGTATAGAGTTAGAAGCAGATTTATTTAAATTGGTAACAAAAGGTATCGGACCAGCCATATATAAAGATGATGCTGAATTGGTTTCAAGTTCTCAAAAAACCGAATTAGAAACTGTCAAGAAAAATTTCCTAATTAAAAAACTTGGTTTAGAAGATAGTGAAAAGCTAGATGCTGCTATTGAAGCCGTGATTGAAAAATTAGGATCGAGTAATAAGAAAAAATACAGAGCTTTATTTTATTATTTATTGGTTAAAGAATTAGGAGCAGAATCAGCCTATGAAGTTGCCGATAAAGAAGAAGCTCCAAAAGCAGAAAAAACTGCTAAAAAAGAGACAAAAGCAAAAAAAGTGAGTCAAGAAGAAGTGAAAGTTGAAGCCACAGAAGCTGTTGTGGCAGAGCCAGTAGAAAATAAGAAATTAGATACTGGTTTAAATGCTAATGAAAATTTAGAAGATTTTAACTGGCAAAAATACGAAGAAGGTATAGAAGCTGTTGAAGAAAGTAAATTAGCAGATTTTGAAAAAGCGCTAGAAAATACAGTTGGTTTTGTAGAGGAACGTCAAGTAATCGACGGTACCGTTATTAGATTAACAGATAGAGAGGCTATTATTGATATCAACTCTAAATCTGAGGGTGTTATTTCATTGAACGAATTTCGTTACAATCCTAACTTAAAAGTTGGTGATACTGTTGAAGTAAAAGTTGATAAATTAGAAGATAGCACTGGACAGTTAGTATTATCTCACAGAAAAGCAAGAGTTATTAAAGCTTGGGACAGAGTAAATAAAGCTCATGAAACTCAAGAAATTGTAACCGGTTATGTGAAATGTAGAACTAAAGGAGGTATGATTGTTGATGTATTTGGTATCGAAGCCTTCTTACCAGGATCTCAAATTGATGTGAAACCAATTAGAGATTACGATCAGTTTGTTGATAAAAACATGGAGTTCAAGGTGGTAAAAATCAACCAAGAATTTAAAAACATCGTAGTATCTCATAAAGCTCTTATTGAAGCTGATATAGCAGAGCAAAAGAAAGAAATCATTGGTCAATTAGAAAAAGGTCAAGTATTAGAAGGTGTTGTTAAAAACATAACTTCTTACGGTGTGTTTGTTGATTTAGGTGGCGTTGATGGATTAATTCATATTACAGACCTTTCATGGAGTAGAATCAATCACCCAAGTGAAGTGGTTGAATTAGACCAAAAATTAAATGTAGTAATCTTAGATTTTGATGATGAGAAGACTAGAATTCAATTAGGTTTAAAACAATTGAACAAACACCCTTGGGATGCCTTAGATGCAGATCTAAAAGTAGGAGACAAAGTAAAAGGGAAAGTTGCTATTATTGCTGATTATGGTGCGTTTATCGAAGTAAGTGAAGGTGTAGAAGGATTAATTCACGTATCTGAAATGTCTTGGTCTACACACTTACGTTCTGCACAAGATTTTGTTAAAGTGGGTGATGAAGTTGAAGCTGTTATTTTAACACTTGATAGAGATGAGAGAAAAATGTCTTTAGGTATTAAGCAATTACACCCAGATCCATGGACAGATATTACTACCAAATATCCTGTTGGTTCTAAACATACAGGTACCGTACGTAACTATACTAACTTTGGTGTATTTGTAGAATTAGAAGAGGGTATTGATGGATTGGTTTATATTTCTGACCTATCTTGGACTAAGAAAATTAAGCATCCATCTGATTTTGTAAAAGTTGGAGATAAACTTGATGTTGAAGTTTTAGAATTAGATGTTGAAGGCCGTAAATTAAACTTAGGTCATAAGCAAACAACAACTAATCCTTGGGATAAACATGAAGAAACTTACACTATAGATTCTATTCACACTGGTACTGTAAAGGAAATTACCGACAAAGGTGCTATTGTAACTTTTGAAGATGGTGTTGAGGCTTTTGTTCCTGGTCGTCATATGGACAAAGAAGACAAATCTAAAATTACAAAAGGTGAAACTTTAGAATTTAAAGTACTTGAGTTTAATAAAGAATATAGAAGATTGGTAGTATCTCACTCTGCTGTATTTAGAGCTCAAGAAGATAAAAATGTTAAATCTGCGGCAAATAAAGCCACAGACAATGCAGAGAAAACTACGTTTGGTGATATCTCTGGTCTAGCAGATTTAAAAAAGAAAATGGAAGCTGGTAAAAAATAAACCGCTTAATTTTTTAAGAAAAAAACCGTTTCAAGTAATGAAACGGTTTTTTTTATGGGATTACGATCTCCTTTTTAGGTTTATATTGCCATAAAGCCGACAAGTCTATTAAATTTTGACACCCATCTAGTTGACATAAACAGTTTACAACCAGACATAAACCTTCAAACAGAACATCTTGATCTATCTTATTGGTTTTATGATAAGTCTTGCGCAAGGGGAGTTTATACCCACATCCTTTTAAAAAGGCAATCTCAATTTGCAGTAATTCTATAGGAGTGTAGCCATTGAAGCGCTTACCTAAAGCTTGGTGTACTTGTCCCACATAATTTAGTCTTAAAGAACCATGTTCATCAGATAAGTGCTTCCAAGCATCATTTTGATCTAAAATATTACCTACAGCGCACTGATAACAACACTCAGGGTTTAGAGTGTGGTTATGAAAAGCAAGGTAAAGCTTTTTAATGGCTCTATCGAATCTTTTGGTGTGTAACATTACTTTAAAATTTACCTATTAAGTTACAAATAAATCTTATCATCTCATAATTCAGCTAAATTATCACTAGAAAGAGATAGGCACTCTTTAATTTATAAGGTCCATAGATACAGCGTTATTTTAAGCCATAAAAAATGAATAATTTGAGTGTTTTTGAATCTTGTAAAATTTTTATAACCCATTAAATGAATGTATTTTTGAAGCATGTCAAAAACATTAACAAAACAAGAGCTACATAATTTAGCAATGAACCATGTAGGAGAAGATCTCGAAAAGCGTGGATTTGAATTTATTGCTATAAATAGTAAGCTTAACAAACATCCACAGTTTGTTTGTGTAGATCAACAAAATCAGAAGTATTTCGTTATTGTTAAGGCCGTAATTTTACCAGAAAATCCTAATCAATATGACATTGTTTGGATGGAAAAATTTAAATTGCATGCCGCAAATCACAACGCTAAAATATTGTACGCCGGAGTGGGTTTGGCGAATCTTGAAGATGAGACTCAACCAATTTTAAACGGTCAACCTTATTTAATGAATTATGAAGGTATTCAAGTGGTAGAAACTCCAAATTTAAATTAGTTATCAACATTAAATAGAATATAACATATTAACTACTATGACATTAATAAAATCTATATCAGGTATTAGAGGAACAATAGGAGGGGAAATAAACAATAACTTAACCCCCATAGATGCTGTTAAATTTGCCTCAGCTTATGGCGTTTGGCTCAAAGAACAAAATCAAAATAAAAATAACCTTACTGTTGTATTGGGTAGAGATGCAAGAATTTCTGGTAAAATGATTAGTAGTTTAGTAGCCAACACCTTGGTGGGTTTAGGCATTAATGTGACCGATTTAGGGTTGTCTACTACACCTACAGTTGAAATTGCTGTACCCTTAGAGCAGGCAGATGGTGGTATTATAATTACTGCATCACACAACCCAAAACAGTGGAATGCGCTTAAGCTTTTGAATCATAAAGGAGAATTCTTAGATGGAAATGAAGGTGCTAGAATATTAGAAATTGCTGCGCAAGACGATTATCTCTTTGCGTCTGTTGATGATTTAGGTCAATATCAAAAGAAAAAAGGTTTTATCTCTAAACACATTCAAGAAGTAATGGCTTTAGAGTTAGTAGATGTTGAAGCCATAAGAAAAGCCGAATTTAAAATTGTGGTCGATGCCGTTAATTCTACGGGAGGTATTGCTATTCCGAAATTATTAGAGCAATTGGGTGTTACTTGCATTCCTTTGTATTGCGAGCCCACTGGTCATTTCCCACACAATCCAGAGCCTCTAGCTGAGCATTTAACAGAAATCTCAAACCTTGTAGTTAAAAAGCAAGCAGATTTAGGTATTGTAGTAGATCCAGATGTGGATCGGTTGGCCTTTGTTAACGAAGATGGGTCTATGTTTGGAGAAGAATATACTCTTGTAGCTTGTGCAGATTATGTGTTATCTAAAACAAACGGTAATACAGTATCAAATTTATCTTCTTCAAGAGCATTACGTGATATTACCCAAAAGCATGGTGGAAATTACAAAGCAGCCGCAGTAGGTGAAGTGAATGTTGTAAAGCAAATGAAAGAGAGTAATGCCGTAATAGGAGGTGAAGGTAACGGTGGTATTATTTATCCTGCTTCTCATTATGGTAGAGATGCTTTAGTAGGGATAGGTTTATTTTTAAGTCATTTAGCTCATCTAAAAGTGAGTTGTAAAACCCTAAGAAACTCATTGCCTAGTTACTTTATGAGTAAAAATAAAATTGAATTAACTCCAAGTTTAAATGTCGACGATATTTTAAAAGAAATGGCAAAACGTTATCAAAATGAAGAAGTAAGTACTATTGATGGCGTTAAAATTGATTTTGAAAGTGAATGGGTACATTTGCGTAAATCAAATACAGAGCCTATTATTAGAATTTATACAGAAAGTACCAGCCAAGCTAAAGCTGATGAGTTGGCCAATAAAATCATGGGCGAAATTACTGTTATTGCTAATCTTTAATTTTTTTAACATTAATTTAAATTCATTTATTGTTTTAATAGTTAATTAATTCAATTAATTTTGAATTATTAAAACGACGAGACATGCATTTAGAGCAGTATTTTGATAAGTTTAGAAAGAATATTGTAGGGATAGATCAAACATTTCAGTCACCTTTTGGCAAACAACAAATGATTTATGCAGATTGGACCGCCAGTGGTAGACTTTACAGACCCATTGAAGATAAAATGTTGCATGATTTTGGGCCCTATGTAGCAAATACGCATACAGAGACAACATTTTCTGGGTCGGCTATGACTATGGCTTATCACCAAGCAAGAACTATCATTAAAAAACATGTTAATGCTAATGAAAATGATGTGTTGATTACCAGTGGTACTGGGATGACCGGTGTCGTTAATAAATTTCAACGGATCTTAAATTTAAGAGTGCCAGAAGGTGCTAAGGAAATGGCAGCCAAAATAGATGCAGCTAATAAGCCCATCATATTTATTAGTCATATGGAACACCATTCTAATCAAACCTCGTGGTTAGAAACTATTGCAGATGTTCAAATCATACCTTGTGATGATGATGGTTTAATAGATTTAAATGCTTTAGATGATTTGCTAACAACTTATCAAGATAGGAATGTAAAAATTGCTTCTGTCACAGCTTGCTCTAATGTTACAGGTATTCAAACACCCTATTTTGAGATTGCTAAAAAAATGCATCGTAATAACGGATTGTGTTTTGTTGATTTTGCCTGCTCAGCACCTTATGTTGATATCAATATGCACCCTGAGGATGAAGATGCTTACTTAGATGCCATATTTTTTTCTCCACATAAGTTTTTAGGAGGCCCAGGTACTTCTGGAGTTTTGGTTTTTAATAAAAAACTATATAATAATATGGTGCCAGATAATCCAGGTGGGGGTACTGTAGATTATACCAATCCCTGGGGAGAGCATAGTTATTTAGATGATATTGAATTAAGAGAAGATGGTGGAACACCCGGTTTTTTGCAAACAATTCGAATCGCATTGGCCATCCAGCTAAAAGAAGATATGGGTGTTAAAAATATCCATCATCGAGAAGAAGAAATTAATAAAGTGGTGTTTTTAAAATTAAAGTCAGTAGATAACTTGGTATTATTGGCACCTCAACATGAAAAAAGATTAGGTATCTTTTCGTTTTATATTGAAGATTTACATTATAACCTCGGTGTAAAACTATTGAATGATCGTTTTGGTATACAAACTAGGGGAGGGTGCTCCTGTGCAGGAACTTACGGGCATTTTTTACTGCATGTTGATCAAGAAACTTCACAAGAATTATATGCTAAAATTGCAGAAGGTTGTTTGATAGAAAGACCCGGGTGGATTAGAATGTCAATTCATCCTACTACAACAAATCAGGAAGTCGATTATATTTGTGAGAGCATAAAATCTGTAGCCAATAATTTTAAAGAATGGGGTAAAGATTATACCTATGATGCTACTCATAATGAGTTTAGGTTTAATGCTGCTCCGCTATTCGAAAAAGAACTGGTTAAAAGTTGGTTTTCTTAGTGATATGCATACATATGTGATATTTCTACGTGGTATTAATGTTTCAGGGCATAATATCATTAAAATGGCCGAATTTAAAAAGTTATTAGAATTAGCTGGGTTTGAAGAGGTGCAAACATTATTACAGAGTGGTAATATTATTTTAAATTCAGTACTTAGGATAGAAGAAATAGAGCAAAAAATCGCCCAATTAATTTATTCGGATTATCAATTTGAAATTGAAGTGTTTGGACTTGAAAAATCGGATTTTTTAAAAGTACTTAGAGAATTTCCTTTCGATATCAAAAGTTTAGAAACTAAAAAACTAGCAGTTACCTTTTTAAAAGGAAAGCTTGTCATTCAAAATCATTTAGATGAATTACTTCAAACTTATAAAATGCCTGAACAAGTAATAGTAGGCCATCAGGTGTTATATTCTTATTATGTTAAAGGGCTAGGAAGATCAAAATTTGACAGTAAGTTTATTGAGCGAAAATTGAATGTAAAAAGCACGACTAGAAACATTAATACTTTAATAAAATTACAAAATAAGCTAAGGATGCATTAGATTAACCTTTATTTCATATGCTTAAATCGCTTATGAGTCCAAAAATAATTCTCAGGTTCCTGTTTAATATGATTTTCTAATTTCTGCATAAACAAATCAGTAATAGCATAATCTGACCAATCTCTAGGATTTTCTGTTAAAATTTCGAATTTAGCTTTGTAAAAACCTCTTTTTACTTTTATTTTTTCAATATAAACCACGGGGTAGTTATACTTTTTAGCTAACATTTCTGTGCCAGTATGTACTGGAACAGTTTTGCCAAAAAATTGACACCAGTGATGGGCTTTATTGAGTTTAGGCGATTGATCACTAAGCAGTCCATAGACATTCTTCTCACCAGATTGGTCATTCACTTCAACTTGAGCTAAAAAATCTTTTGTCGCCACTAAGGTGGTATTAAATCTACTCCTTGACTTGACAATTAAATTATTGAAATATTTATTTTTAACCTTTTTATAGGCTGCAAAACCTTTATGATCCACTAAAAGATTTAAGCTAAACATCCATTCGTAATTACCATGATGAGAACTCATCAGCAATATGTTATCATGTTTGGCCATAAAGGGCTCAAGTTCTTCTTTATTCACCAACTCAAAGCGTTTCATTATGTCTTGATTAGAAATGGTGAAAGTTTTAAGCATTTCCATAAAAACATCTATAAAATGATGGTAAAACTTCTTCCTTATCTTTTGTAACTCTGCATTGGTTTTTTCGGGAAAAGCAATCTTTAAATTATCTAAAACTACTTTTTTTCTATAGCCTACAATGTAGTATATAATGAAGTATAGAAAATCAGAAAAAAGATATAACAATTTAAATGGTAAAATAGATACCATAAAAATAAACGGCAGCGATAAGATATAAACGATTAAATGTATCATAAGAAAATGCAAATATCGTATATAATTTTATCTTTGAACAAAAATTATGCGACTATGAATAGTGTAGTACTTTTAATTATTATTGCCAATGTTTTAATTTCATTTAAAGGGTTTAAAGATCAATTTTTTTTTGAAAAGCATAAATTTCAAGTTGGTCCAATTTTACAAGGAGAAAAAATCGGAATAGTTGGAACAACAGGATCAGGAAAATCAATATTACTCGACTCATTAGGTTTAGCCATTGGCTTTAGGTCAAATATTAGACTAATCAAACAAGGAGAAAAACAAGCCAGAGTTATTGCTCAATTTGATATTTCAAAAAATAAAACATGCCAAGATTTTTTAGCTGAGAATGACTTAAAAAATCTAGAAGATGAAAACATATTAACTATTAGAAGATCTATCCAAGAAACTCCGCAAAAAACCGTGATCAATAAAATTTTTGTCAATGACAACCCAATCGGCGTTGGCTTGCTTGGAAATATCGGCGAATTGCTAGTTGAAATTCATGGCCAACATGATCAAAGAGGATTGCTAGATGAAAAATCTCACGTAAAAATCCTTGATGAATTTGCTGGCAATGAAGTGCATTTAAAAAATCTAGAAAAAATCTATCTTGAAATAAGAGAAGCAGAAAAAAAACTCAAAGAAATTAACGACAAAAAAGAAGCAAACGCCAGAGAAAAAGACTATTTAGAGCATGTAATCTCAGAATTAGAAAAAGCCAATATTTACGAAAATGAAGAAAAAGAATTAATAGAAAAAAGAGACAAATTCATTGCCAAAGAAAAAGCATTAGGGTTTTTAAATGAATTTAACGGCAATGTTAATGAAGCAAATTTATCATTGATTAACGCGCAAAAAAACATCATCCGAAATTCCAACATCATTGATAATTATTTAAGCAGCGACGAAATTGATTTTGAGAAAATCTCCAACATAATTGATGAGCAAAATGCCGTGTTAGACAGCCTAATACAAGAAGCAGAAAGTAAAATTTCCGACCTAAATAGCTTTGAAGAAAATGAAGATGACATTAATGAGAGACTTTTAGAAATTAGAAGCCTAGCTAAAAAATTTAATGTCAGCGTCGAAGATTTAGAAAATGTAATAGCTGAAT
>JAUIJW010000079.1 GCA_030431085.1 Bacteroidia bacterium | reverse complement strand
GCAAAGCTATTTCATCCAAAGAATTCAGAAATTTGTTAATGCTAATGGTAAAAAAATTATCGGCTGGGATGAAATTTTAGAAGGTGGTTTAGCTCCAAATGCAACCGTCATGTCTTGGCGTGGAGAAAGTGGAGGTATTGCGGCTGCACAAAAAAATCATCAAGTAATTATGAGTCCAGACTCTAAATTATACTTTAACTATTTTCAAGGAGATCCTAATTTTGAACCTAATACTATTGGTAAAAAATTAACCTTAAAAGAAGTATATCAATACAACCCTATACCGCCATCACTCGAGAAGGAAAAACAAAAATATATCATAGGTGCCCAAGCTTGCTTATGGACTGAGAGAGTTGCCAATACCAATGAACTCGAATATATGCTATTACCAAGACTCAGTGCTCTGGCAGAGGTGGTTTGGACTTCTCCAAATCAAAAGACATTTAATAATTTTGCAAAGAGATTAAAGCCACATCTTCAATATTTAAAAGCTCTACAATACAGTCCTTCATACAGTTACGAAGATGTTACATACAGCCTTGATACCCTTAAGAATAAGGCCGGTTATTTTATTTATTTAAAAACTGAATCTATGAGTGATTCTATTTATTACTCTATAAATCAACCGTTAGATAATGCAAATAGAATATTATATACCAAGCCCATAAAAATTGCAAAAAACACTACACTTAAAGCTAAGAATATTAAAAGCAATCATTACCAAGACCAAAGAATTTTTAATGAAGCTTATAATATTCATAAGGCTTTTAGATTGCCAGTAAAAATGAAATACCCATTCATGGAAAACTACGCTGGCTTACCTTTAGGACTTACGGATGGACTTATTGGTTCAACGAGTTATGGTGATGGTAAGTGGCAAGGTTTTCTAGGCGACAGTTTTGAGGGTGTTATTGACTTTGGTCATGAAATATTAATTAATACTATCCAGTGTCATTTTTTAAGATTTCCAGAAATATATCTATTTGCACCTAAATATGTTAAAGTTTTAATTTCTGATAATGGTGTTGATTATAAAGAAATCAATCATCAAGATTTCGAAACCACTCAAAATCCTCTGGCTAAAGAGGTTGTAAGTTACCAGTTTAAGACTACACCATTAAAAGCGCGATATTTAAAAGTTGTCGCTAAAAATATAGAAAAGGCACCTTCGTGGCATAAAACCTCAGGGAAACCTACTCGATTATTTATTGATGAAATTATTGTAAACTAGCAACAAATTTTTATTACATTTTCGTACATATCAATATACTTAGGCAAGATATTGTCTATAGAAAATTTCTGAGCATGTTCAAAAGCTGCCATTTTAAACTGCTGTAGTCTTTGTTCATTTTCAAGGATTGAAATGGCATTTTTAGCCATATCCTCAATATCTCCAACATTACTCAAATAACCTGTAACTCCTTGAATATTCACTTCTGGTAAACCACCTGTATTAGATGAAATTATTGGCGTTTTAGCCGCCATAGCCTCTAATGCCGCGAGTCCAAAACTTTCGGTTTCAGAAGGAAGTAAAAATAGATCTGTAAAGCAAAGTATTTTTCTAATTTCATCACTTTTTCCTAAAAAGAGAATTTTGTGTTTAATTCCCAATTTTTTGGCTAACATTTCTGCCTTTTCTCGGTACGGACCATCACCCACCATTAATAATTTAGAGGGTATTTTATCTTGGATTTTACTAAATATTTCAATCACATCTAAAACTCGCTTCACTTTTCTTAAATTACTAACATGAGCGATAATTTTTTCGTCATTTTCGGCCAGTGAGCCCCTCATACATTCTGTGTCGGCTTCAGATTTTTGCTTATCAAAATCTATAAAGTTATAAATCACTTCGATAGGTTTTTCGATATTGAACAGCCTTAGTGTATCATTTTTTAAGCTGTTAGATACGGCAGTTACTACATCAGATTTATTGATACTAAACTCTACTGCTGTTTTATAAACAGGGTGACTTCCTACCAAAGTAATATCCGTACCATGTAATGTAGTTACAATTGGTATTTCTATCCCTTTATCTTTTAGCATTTGCTTAGCCATATAAGCTGCATAAGCATGTGGAATAGCATAGTGAACATGTAAGATATCTAGTTTATATTTTTGAACAACTTCAACCAATTTACTCGATAAAGCTAACTCGTATGGCTGGTAATGAAATAAAGGATAATCTTCGATAAATACCTCATGAAATCTTAAATTTGGGTTTAAAAAATTTAATTTCACCGGTTGATGTGAGGTAACAAAATGAATTTTATGACCTCTATTGGCCAAAGCCATTCCTAATTCTGTAGCCAAAACACCACTTCCCCCATAAGTTGGATAACATACTATACCTATATTCATATTTTTTATTTTCTCGATATTGGTCGATATTTATAATTTAACTTACTCTTCTGGCAAGTTTTTTAACAAAAACCTCTTCACATTTTCACCCATAATCATTTGAATATCTTCTTTTGCAATACCTAATTTTAATAGCTCTTCAACAATAAGCGGTAAACCCGTAATATTAAACGGCGTAGTTACAGAACCATCAAAATCTGAGCCCAAGGCTACGTGCTCTGCTCCCACTAAATCAATGGTGTATTGAATAGCTTTTGCTACCGCCTTAGCATCCTCTCCGCAACTAGCTTGTTCAAACATTGCGATACTAATTAATCCTCCAGAATCTGCAATCGCTTTGAGGTGTTTATCCGACAGGTTACGCACATTATCACAAGTTCCTTTTACTCCAGTATGTGATGATACCAAAGGAACCGAAGTCATATCAATAATATCGTCAATCATTTTTGGAGAACAATGCGCCAGATCAATTATCATTTGTAACTCTTCCATTTTCTTGATCACATTACTGCCAAAGGCAGTTAAACCTTCTCCGCTTACGCCATGAGCTGAACCACCCAATTTATTATCAAAAAAATGTGTAGGGGCCATCATTCGCACACCATGATTATAAAGTACTTGTACTTGATCTATATCCCCATCAAGGGCATGGGCCCCTTCAACACCTAAAAATCCAGCTGTAATATCTTTATTGATTGCTCTTTTTTTAAGATACTCTTGCAGCTCTTTTTTTGATGTAATAACAAAAAACTGTCCATCAGATTTGTTGGCAAATTCATAAAGACTTTTACACTGTAATAACGCTCTTTTGGTTAAACTTAATGTTGGCCTACCTTGTGCCGCATATAACATCGTAATATTATCACTTTCTCCCGTATTGGCATCAAAATTTTGTCCTTTAGGTGATTTTGTCACTATGGTAAATGCCTGTATAGCGATATTCGCCTGTCTCATTTTAGGAATATCCACATGGCCGTAATCGTTATCTTTTAATAAATCTCTATCCCACAACAGAGCATCACAATGCATATCTGCAATAAAATCTAAATTTTGATAAAGTTCTGTTGCTTCTGTACTGGCGTGATAAGGCGGTGGTTGTATAACTTTATTATGGTCTTTATCTACAATTTTGGGCACAATAATTGGAATGGCCACAATAATTATAATCAATAGAATAAAAAAAATACCAACACCTTTAAGTAGTTTCTTCATAAATTAGACAGAGAATTTAGTTCAAGAATAGTTGTACTTTTGCGATTGGTAAATTTAGTGTTTTAAATGGAATTTGAATCTCTTTTACAACATATTTCGAGGATAGAAAAAGAACCTTTAGGCGGGCTTGAGTCTCAATACAAAATGGCGCCGGCCATCCGTAAACAATTCGTAGATTCTAATTTTGAACATTATAACCCTATAAAAGCTGGTGTTCTTGCTATTCTTTATCCAAAAAATGGAGAAGCCAATATTTTACTTACTTTAAGAGCTGCCTATAACGGGGTGCATTCTGCTCAAATTAGTTTTCCTGGGGGAAAACAAGAACCTCATGATTATGACCTAAAAGAAACGGCACTTAGAGAAGCTCATGAAGAAGTTGGCATACCTAAAAATAAAATCAGCATTATCAAGACCTTAACAGAAACTTATATCCCTCCAAGTAATTTCTTAGTTCAACCATTTTTAGGTTTATCTAAAGAAGCTTTACATTTTAACTTTAACCATGAAGTTAGAAAAATAGTTGAAGTTAAATTAGATGATCTGTTAAACGAATCATCGGTAACAACCAAAAATATGAGCACTAGTTATATGAAAAATATAGATGTACCTTGCTTTATATTAAATAATTATATAGTTTGGGGTGCTACAGCGATGATGTTAAGTGAAATAAAAGACTTACTCAAGTTGCTATAAGTTAATTTTTCTTTATGTTTGTTATCCAAAATACCAAAAATGGCTCTATTTAAACGCGATGTTTTCGGAAATATCTTGTTTTTAAAAAAGATGTTGATTAGAACTTTTGGTCTAATCTCTCATAGACGTTATCGAGGGTTTAATGAATTGCAAATTGAAGGTTCTGAAATTATTCGGGATTTACCACACAACAATGTTCTTTTTGTATCAAATCATCAAACTTACTTTGCTGATGTGGCTGCTATGTTTCATGTATTTAATGCTGCTCTGAGCGGAAGAGTGGATAATATTAAAGATATTGGATACCTCTGGCAACCAAAATTAAATATTTACTTCGTTGCTGCTAAAGAAACAATGAAATCTGGGTTATTGCCTAAAATTATGGCTTATGCCGGATCTGTATCCATTGAACGTACATGGAGAGAAAAAGGTAAAGAAGTAAAAAAACAAGTAAAGCTCTCTGATGTATCTAATATCACTAAGGCACTTAACGATGGTTGGGTAATTACTTTTCCGCAAGGCACAACAACACCATTCAAACCCATTAGAAGAGGTACTGCTCACATCATTCGTGAAAATAAACCTATTGTAATTCCTATTGTCATTGACGGGTTTAGAAGATCGTTTGACAAAAAAGGACTTCTCATAAAAAAAAGAGGGATTCTTCAATCTATGGTTATAAAACAACCATTAGAGATTGATTATGAAAATGATAGCATTAAAGACATTGTAGAAAAAATAGAATACGCTATTGAACAACATCCTTCATTTCTTAAGGTTACCCCTATAGATGAATATCAAAAAAGTGAAGATGCCCTCAATAAAAAGAGAGAGTTTTGGGATATGTACTAATGTGACTTATATTAAAACTACTTACTTAGTTTTTACAATTTGATTGGTATGGTCTTTCGTTTTTACTTTTAAAATTACATCTTCAATATTACCTTTTTCATCAATAACAAAAGTAGTTCTATGAATACCTTCATATTCTCTTCCCATAAATTTTTTTGGTCCCCACACACCATAATCCTCTATGATCTTTTTATCTACATCTGCCAATAAATTATACGGTAACTCATTCTTAACAGCAAAATTAGATTGCCTTTTTATAGTGTCTGCACTTACTCCAATTACCTCATAACCTCTTTCTATTAAATCTGTATAATTATCTCTCAAATTACAAGCCTCAGCAGTACATCCAGGAGTACTAGCTTTCGGGTAAAAAAATAAAACCACTTTTTTACCTTTAAAGTCTTTAAGATTTACTGTATTTCCATGTTGATTTATTGCAGAAAAATCTGGGGCTATATCCCCACTCGTTAATGTTGTCATAATTCTTATTTTTGTGCATCAAAAATACCTAAAATATGAACAAAAAAGAAAAAGTTCAATTTGTAATTGATACGTTGGAAGAATTATATCCACATCCACCAATACCTCTAAACCATAAAGATCCTTATACATTATTAATTGCAGTTTTACTTTCGGCTCAAAGCACAGATGCAAGAGTCAATCAAATTACACCATTATTATTCGCTAAGGCTGATAATCCGGCCAGTATGGTAAAATTAAGCATTGAAGACATTAGAGATATCATCAAACCTGTAGGTTTATCGCCAATGAAATCTAAAGGTATCTACGGGCTATCTCAAATTATACTAGACAAACATAATGGCGAAGTACCAGCCAATTTTGAAGACTTGGAAGCTCTACCGGCTGTAGGACATAAAACTGCTTCTGTAGTTATGAGCCAAGCCTTTAATGTTCCTGCATTTCCTATAGACACCCATATTCACCGATTAATGTATCGTTGGAATTTGAGCACTGGAAAAAATGTAACCCAAACAGAAAAAGATGCTAAGCGCCTATTCCCTAAAGAATTATGGAATAAATTGCATTTACAAATTATATACTATGGTCGAGAATATTCTCCTGCCCGTGGATGGGATATAGAAAAAGATATCATCACTAAAACTGTTGGTAGAAAATCTTTAAAATAAAAAAAACTCTTAATTTCTTAAGAGTTTTTTCCGATTAATTCAAATGAAACATTAAGCTTTCTTTTTCTGTCTTGACCGCATTTACCGATTTTGAATAGTTTAACAAAAAAGATACTGTTTCTGTTTTTGGGTCAAGTTTTTCTTTGAAAAATCTTTCAGTGTAAAGTTTTGCCATAAATCATATTTTTTAGGGATATAATTAGAAAACGAGCAAAACTTTTAAATATTGTATCAATACTAAAAAAAATTTAAAAATTATTAATTTGTTAAGATAATATTGTTATTATCTATCATTTTTCTCAAGTTTATTAATGCATATCGCATTCTTCCTAATGCGGTATTAATACTTACATTAGTTTGCTCAGAGATTTCTTTAAAACTCATGTCTTTAAAGATTCTCATCATTAAAACCTCTCTTTGATCTTCTGGTAATTCTTTTACCAATTTCTTTACATCATTATAAATTTGATTTCTTATCAATTCATTCTCTGCACTTAAGGCATTATCACCAAGCACTGAAAAAATATCAAATTCATCTGTGTTCTGAAAAGTAGGCATTCTATTACCTTTTCTAAAGAAGTCGATTATTAAATTGTGGGCAATTCTCATTGTCCAAGGTAAGAATTTACCTTCTTCATTATACTTACCCAACTTTAAAGTATTAATAACTTTAATAAAAGTATCCTGAAAAATGTCGTCTGCAACATCTCTATCTTGTACTTTTGAGTAAATAAAACTGAAAATTCTTTGTTTGTGGCGTAAGATTAGTACTTCTAGAGCTCTTTCGTCGCCTTCAATGTAGTTTTTAACTAAGACACTGTCGTCTAATTTTTGTGTATGCATAATTCCCCTTTTTTTTTATAAAATTGATGTGATTAATATCAATTTCAAATTATTATTGTTATGAAAAGTAGAACTATACTATAAGCAAAAATTTAAAAGTTAATAATTAGGGGAGACTAGTTCTCTTTCAAAGTCTCGGGTCAAATATAAAAACAAAAAAAACTAAAAAGCAAATTTTTTTTTGTTTTTTTTTGTTTTTTTTAAGATAACTTTAAGATTTACATCATTTTTTACAACCAATAATAGTCGTTATCTTTGTAAATATTACTCAACTATTAAAGAATTTAACATATTGAAAAACAGTGACTTAAAAGATTTTATCACTATCCAAGGTGCAGCACTTCACAACCTGAAAAGTATAGATGTTAAAATTCCTAGAAATAAATTGGTGGTGATTACTGGTTTATCTGGATCTGGTAAATCAAGTTTAGCTTTTGACACGCTTTATGCCGAGGGCCAGAGGCGATATGTTGAGAGTCTTTCATCCTATGCACGCCAATTTTTAGGGAAGTTAAACAAACCTAAAGTACAGTCTATCAAAGGCATATCTCCAGCTATTGCTATTGAACAAAAAGTTAACAGCACCAACCCTAGATCTACAGTGGGTACCACCACTGAAATTTATGACTATTTAAAACTTCTATTTGCTAGAATTGGCAAAACCTACTCACCCATCTCTGGTAATATTGTAAAAAAGGATACGGTAACCGATGTTATCAATTATATCAAAAGTCTTGAAAATGGTCATAAGTTAATGATTATGGCTCCTATTCATAAATCTGAAGATCGTGACTTAAAAACTATACTTAAAATTCTTGAACAACAAGGATTTTCACGTTTAAAACACAAAGATAATGTACTGAAAATAAACGATTTTAAATCAGCTAATTCTGATGATTTATATCTTATTATTGACAGAGTTATTACAAAAAATGATGAAGATTTTTATAACCGACTTGCAGATTCTGTACAAACAGCTTTCTACGAAGGTAAAGGTACTTGCTTTATAGAAAATTTATCTACACCAAACCTAAAAGAGTTTAATAACCGCTTTGAACTAGATGGTATGACTTTTTTAGAGCCCAATACACACCTCTTTAGTTTTAATAACCCCTACGGTGCCTGCCCTACCTGTGAGGGTTATGGTAATATTATTGGCATCGATGAAAATCTTGTTGCACCCAATACTTCTTTATCAATATACGATGACGCTATTCTACCGTGGAAATCCGAATCATTTTCTAAGTTTAAAGATGATCTAGTTTTAAATGCTTACAAGTTTGATTTTCCTATACATAAACCGTTTTATGAACTTACAGAAGATCAGAAAAAACTTTTATGGGATGGTAATTCATACTTCACGGGGCTACACCAATTCTTTAAACATTTAGAAGAAAAAAGTTATAAAATCCAGTACCGTGTTATGCTATCAAGATATCGTGGCAAAACCAAATGTACAACTTGTCAAGGCAAGAGATTAAAAACAGAGGCAAGTTTTGTGAAAATTGACAACAAAACCATTTTAGACCTGATTGATCTACCCATTCAGGACATTATAGTATTCTTTAAAAATTTAAAACTTAATGAATATGATACTAAAATTGCCAAAAGATTACTTACAGAAATTATTAACCGGTTATCTTTTTTAAATCAAGTAGGCTTAAGTTATTTAACTCTCAACAGAAGCTCAAATTCATTATCTGGTGGAGAAAGTCAGCGCATTAATCTAGCAACTTCTTTAGGGAGTAGTCTAGTTGGTTCTATGTACATTTTAGACGAACCTAGTATTGGACTACATTCTAAAGACACCGAAAAATTAATCCAAGTTTTACTGCAACTCAGAGATTTAGGCAATACCGTTATTGTAGTCGAGCATGATGAAGATATCATGAAAATGGCAGATCATATCATCGATATCGGACCCGAGGCCGGTGCATTTGGTGGTGAATTAGTTGGTGAGGGTAGTTACAGTTCGTTTATTAAATCTAATACGCTTACCGCGGAATATCTTGCAGGAAAAAAGAAAATTGAGCTTCCAAAAGAAAGAAGAACTAGCCAAAAATTCATTCAAATCAATGGGGCAAGAGAGCATAATTTAAAAAATATTGATGTTAAGTTTCCTTTAGAATCCTTGACTGTGATTACCGGAGTTTCAGGTAGTGGTAAAAGTACCTTGGTTAAAGATATTCTCTATCCAGCCATACAAAAAGAACTTCAAAACTACGGTGAGAAATCAGGCGAATTTACATCTATTGAGGGTAATTATGGACGGTTAAAACATATTGAATTTATTGATCAAAATCCAATAGGAAGATCAAGTAGATCTAACCCCGTAACCTACATTAAAGCCTATGATGATATTAGAGCTTTATACTGTAACCA
>JAUIJW010000078.1 GCA_030431085.1 Bacteroidia bacterium | reverse complement strand
AGTTTTCATTTGTCAATTCATTTTATAAAAAATCACTTATTAAAAAACGTATCATTATGTTAGGAAAAGTTAAATCGAGAGAAATCTTAAAGTTAAAGTATTTGTTATTTATACCAGTATTAGCAATCATGTTGGTGTATACTTCTTGTGAACAGGGGTCTGTCAATACAGATTTAAAACAAGGTAATAATAAAAGAAAAATTACCACATATTTAAGTTCGATGAACAGTAAAAATTACGGTGAAGTAAAAGAACTTAAGTCAGAAAAAGAGGCGTATTTCGATTTGTATATTAATCTTTTGGTAAGTGATGCTCGTGAAATAGATGAGGAAGCTTTAACAGAGGCAGAAAAAACTGAATTTAATGAGCTTAGGGATATTTTTAGCAAATATGGATATGAATCGAAATTGTTTGAAAGAAATAACGGACAAAGAGCCGTATCGTTAATGTATAATAAAACTTTAAAGTCAAAGGAGGAAGTGGACTATGTAAGCACAGACATTTTACCATTTTCTGCTGTAGACCAAGCGCCATTATTCCCAAGTTGTATGGATGCAGAAAATTCTAAGGTTTGTTTTTCTGAAAAAATTACAGCGTATGTTTCAGAACATTTTAATACAGAAATTACCAAAGGATTGGGCCTAGCTAAAGGAAAAAAACGAGTATTTGTGCAGTTTACAATTAACAAAGAGGGAGAAGTGAAAGATCTCAAAGCGCGTGGACCGCATCAATTAATTGAAGATGAAGCGATACGAGTTATATCTGACTTACCACATTTTACCCCAGCGACTTATCAGGGTAATCCTGTAAATGTGAAGTACACTTTACCAATAAATATTGCAATAGATTAGGGGGTACTTGTAACTTGTAAAAAGTAGGTATTAAGGCATATTTAGATCTTAGGTAAGGTTAAGTTCTAAACGTTTTGTTGTTTATATAAAAACAGGGTTTCATTTATAGCTATCTCCCTAATAACTTGTTTATAATCCTTTACAACTCTTTACTTAACCTATTAAAATTATTAGTATTTTTCTAGCTGTATAAAAGCTTATAATGGTGCAGCGTTACGTAATTGCAATAGCAGCTATTTTTCTTTTGAATACTTGCGATCTGGTATCGCCTAAATCACCTTCGCTGCCTGTTAATCATGATGATGCTTTGGAGGATATAGATTTTACTAGTGTAGATACATATCCTATTTTTGTAGAGTGTAAAGCTTTGACAGAAAAAGAATTACAATGGGAGTGTTTTGGCGAAACCCTCATTCAGCACTTACAAGAATCTATACAACTTAAGAGCAAAACCATGCCTTCACATTTTAAAGATACGGTAAAAGTTGATTTATTAGTAGGGCAAGATTATCGTGTAAAAGTGGCTAGTATTCAAACTTCACCAGCTATTGCAAATTATATTCCAGAGCTGGATAGCCTTTTAATAGCTCATGTGAAATTATTACCTTCTGTTTTGCACCCTGCGATTAAACAAGGAATTACCGTAACTTCTCAATACCAATTACCTATTGTTATCTCGACTGAAGATTAATGCTGAAACGAACGCCCTTTCCAAGTGTAAGTTTTCTTAAATGAGAGTAGGGCTGTTGTAGTAATAAAGATAGGATGGATTAGGCTTGATAGTAGATACAATCTTAAAGCTTTCACTTGTTTAAAGTCTATTGCTACTTGAAAAATTAATATAAAATCGATTAAAAATTTAACGCCAAAAGCCATCAAAAAAAGTTGCCAAGTAATGAGCTGAATCAGCGCAAATACCAACAGTAAAAGCCAGCTTAAGTTACCAAGAAAAACAATAGATCCTATTATGGTGGTAAGCTTATGGTTGAGGGCTGAAGTTTTAGAGGCCCATCTTAATCTTTGAGAAACAAGACTGTGCCAACGCTGTACTGGCCGTGTAGCGACAATGACATTTCTAGACTTCAAGTAAGTAACTTTGGTAGGCTGATGATTGAGAAATTTATGCATCAAGAATAAATCATCACCAGTAGCAATACAGTCGTTACCTTCGAATCCTTTTAAGGATAAAAACATTTTTTTCTGATAAGCAAGATTAGCACCATTACATAAAAATGGAATTTTTAAACCAAAACCACCTAGTGTAGAGCCTTGTAAACTCATAAAATCTAGCGCTTGAAAATAAGATAAAAATGATGGATAGGGTACTATTTTTACTGGGGCAACTATCATGTTTGGTGATGTTGTAGTGATAAGTTGATCAAAAGCTAATAGCCATTTGGTGGGTAATACCACATCTGCATCGGTAGTGATAATCCAATCAAAAGCAGCTTCACCAATGGCCAGATTGATGGCTTCTTTTTTAGGCGATTTACTTTTTGTATTTAAATGCATCAGTTTAAAGTTGATACTTTCTTGATCTAAACAATGATCAAAAATGGATTGAAAATCATCTTCAGAGGCATCGTTAACGAAAATAAATTCTACAAGATGAGAAGGGTAGCTAAGTTGTGAGATACTGTCAAGAAGAGAGCGTAGATTTTTGGCTTCGTTTCTAAATGGAATAATAATTGAGAATGAGATTTGCGGGTTGGTTTTTTGAAACTTTAATGTTGGCACAGCAAAGTACCCGATAATAAAGAGTAATATCAAAAAACAATAAAGCCCTATTAAAATTACAAGTATAGCAATCATGTTTTAATAATTTCTGGAGACCAATATGCTGGCTTTTTAGAACTTATTAAAAAGAAGCCTCCTATAGCAGCAGGTAAGCCAAAATTTAACAACCACATCATACTTGTAATTCCTAAAATGTAGACATCAGAGACCCCTAAAAACCCAAAAATTGTAACGGCAACAGATCCTTTGATAAGCCAATCAAAAGCAATAAAACTAGGAATTACAGAAGCAATAAAATAAATGGAGAAAATGGCATACATAGCTTCTAAATAGTCCATTTGAATGGGAAATAGCATCAATAACAAATAAAATTGATGCGTAAATACCAAGTATTTAAGGATGGATAGTATTATGTTTTTAATATGTACCTTAACAGAAATTAATTGAGTGAGCCAATGTATCATTTTAAATATAAAAAGCTCTCTTTTAAATTTGAAGATGATCAGTATTAAGAAAACTACAGGAATTATCATATAGGTTATATATTGATAATTAATGTTTAAAAAGTGATCGATACCTAATAGAATAAGACCTATACAGCCATAAAAGCAAGTGGCCATCATTTGCGCGGTATGGTTAATAAAGATTAAACCAACAATTTTCTTTCTAATTTTTTTAGGGTAATACAAAGCCTTGACTCCATATTCGCCTATTCTGTTAGGGGTGAGTAGTGAGGCGGTTTGGGCCGTAAAAGTTTGTTGAGCTGAATGGTTAAATGTTATTGGGGTTATCTGCTTAACGAGCAATTGCCATTTAAATATGTCTAAACACCAATTAATCAGGCTTAAAGCTAAGACAAAGCCTAGAAAAAATAGGCTTATAGCCAAATTTGTTGTTAACAGAGAAAAAATCAACTCTGTTTGAGTTAAAACAGAATCATCTACCTTACGCATAATAATGGCAAAAGCCAGACTTACAACGAGCAGTTTGATAACAAAAAGCCCTTGCGATTTATATTTTAGATAGATGTTGTACATTTACACAAAGAAACAAAATAATACAAAATTGAATTGCAAGTAGAAAAGATAATTTTAGGGATAGATCCTGGAACCACGATTATGGGTTACGGTTTGATTAAAATTAAATCAAATCAGATGGAATTTCTTTTGTTAGACGAGCTCATCTTAAAAAAATATACAGATCATTATACAAAGCTTAAAATTATATTCGAAAGAACCTTGCAATTGATTGATGCTCATCATCCAGACGAAATTGCTATTGAGGCACCTTTTTTTGGTAAAAATGTGCAATCGATGCTAAAGCTAGGACGAGCTCAAGGTGTAGCAATGGCAGCCGGATTAACCAGAGAAGTACCCATAACAGAATATTCTCCTAAAAAAATAAAAATGGCCATTACTGGCAATGGTAATGCTTCAAAAGAACAGGTGGCTAAAATGCTTCAAAGTATATTGCATTTAAAAACTATACCCAAAAATTTAGATGCTACCGATGGCTTAGCAGCAGCAGTTTGCCATTTTTATAACCACAAAAAAATCACTTCAAATAAAAATTATTCAGGTTGGGGGGCATACGTTAATCAAAACCCAGATAAAATTACTTAAAGTGATTTTTCGAATTACAAACTTTACGTTTAAATTAAAATATCACATTCTATTTCAGAGGCTTCTTTTCTTTTTGAAAGCGAGTGAAGTTTTTTTAGAAGTGAAAATTTAGATGAATTTTCCATGGCATCTTTCGCCATTTTGTCTTTCCAGTACTCAATTAAATAGTACTTGTTATCCTTTTTTTTGTCTTTAAAAACATGAAATCTGTCGAGACCTTCTGGAGTGTTTTGCATTTGGTATTCTAACATGCTCAATTCATTAGCAGAGATACCTTTTTCTTCGTTCAATTTGAACTTAAGAATGTTAACGAACATATTTAATTTAGGTTTAATTGTTATTGTGGGTCTAGCAAATATAATAAAAAATTAACGTAAATACCACAAAATTAATTATTTAACATTTTTATGGATTTAGTTTTAAAGAGAGTCTAAGAATTGTAATTTTGAAGTTTAATCATATTAATGGCCGGTATTTATCTACACATTCCGTTTTGTAAGCAAGCTTGTTACTATTGCGACTTTCATTTTTCTACCTCTTTAAAGCATAAAGAGTCTATAATTATGGCCATTAAACAAGAGCTAGTGCTACGTAAAGATGAATTAAGAGAGCCAGTTAAAACCATTTATTTTGGTGGGGGCACGCCAAGTTTACTAGAGGCGAATGAAATTAGAGATATTTTATCAGTTATAGACAATAACTTTACTACCGAGAAAGAAGTTGAAATAACCTTAGAAGCTAACCCAGACGATTTAACCAAAGAAAAATTAATACACTTGTCGCATACTCAAATCAATAGGCTGAGTATTGGTGTGCAATCTTTTTTTGATGACGACTTAAAACTGATGAACCGCGCGCATAGCGCTAAAGAATCGTTACAAAGTTTAAAGTGGGCTAAATCTTATTATAATAATATTTCTATAGACCTTATTTATGGTTTACCAGAAATGTCTGATAAAAAGTGGCTTGAAAATTTAAATCAATTTTTAGCACTAGAGATACCTCATTTGTCGAGTTATGCCCTTACTGTAGAAAACAACACAGCTTTAGCTAATTTTATCAACAAGGGTAAGCTTAAACCCTTAGACGAAGCTATGGCGGCGAAGCATTTTGAATTATTAAACGAAGTAATGATTAACCATGGCTTACTTCCCTACGAAACTTCAAACTTTGCTAAAGAAGGTTACCTTTCTCAACACAATACATCGTATTGGCAGGGCAAGGCTTATTTAGGGGTAGGGCCGTCTGCACATTCGTTTGATGGGCAGCTATGTAGGAGGTGGAATGTCTCTAATAATATAAAATATCTTAAAGGAATCAATACACAGACTAAATATTTTGAAAAAGAATATTTAACCAAAGCAGATAAGTTTAATGAATTGATATTAACGAGGTTAAGAACCATTTGGGGCGTATCTTTAACGCAGGTAGAGAAAGAGTTTGGT
Organism: Bacteroidia bacterium; assembly: GCA_030431085.1. Lineage (GTDB taxonomy): Bacteria > Bacteroidota > Bacteroidia > Flavobacteriales > Flavobacteriaceae > Lutimonas. Next base: position 3,854 of record JAUIJW010000078.1, on the reverse strand, counting down.
TTAAAGTTTCTCAATTTTTTAGAAAAAGAAATTCAACATCATTTGCAACAAAACCATTTAAAGATTAACGACAACCATTTAATCATTACTCAAAAAGGTAAATTTTTTGCAGATGGTATTGCGTCTGATTTATTTATGTTAGAAGAATGATCTTGTTTAAGAGCAAATCATTAAATTAGCAACAAGTCAAAATGTATGGAAGCACTATTAGGACTTTTATTAGGAGCTATTATCACTTATTGGATTTTAACGTATGTTAAATTGCAAAAAGGGAAAGATAGAACCAACGCCCAATCTGCAGTTCTCTTAGAAAAAATGAGATCCGTTTGTAAATTGATAACGGTAGAGGGTGAATTTGCAGAAATATACCATTACGAAAATGTGAAAGAACGTTTTTTAAATATTGTATCTAGCAAGAAAAAAGCCATTTTATTGATTAATGCTAAGGCACATATTGGATACGACCTTTCTAAAATAAAAATGGAAGCATATAATGACAGAAAAACGGTCAAACTAACAGAGTTTCCAAGCCCAGAAATTTTAAGTATCGATACAGATTTTAAATACTACGATAAAAAAGATGGGTTTTTTAATAAATTCGATGCCTCGGATTTAACAGAGCTTAACGCGAAGGCTAAAGAACACATGAGAGAGAAAATACCAGAAAGTGGGCTGTTAGATAAAGCCAAGAACGAAGCCTTAGAAGCTGTTCTTATGATGCAAAACATTGTAGAGACCATTGGGTGGCGGTTAGATTATCAAGCTCTTGTATTACCAGAACATCAAGAAGATATAGCTAAATTAGAAGAGAAATCGTGAATATTGAAGCTTTTAGAACATACTGCCTATCAAAACCAAAGGCAACAGAGCATTTTCCGTTCGATGAATCTACTTTAGTATTTAAAGTAGCTAATAAAATGTTTGCCTTAACGGGATTAGAAAGAAGACCTTTTCAGGTCAATTTAAAATGCGACCCAGAAAGAGCAACGATTTTAAGAGAACAGTTCGATGGCGTAATTCTGCCAGGTTATCATATGAGTAAAAAACATTGGAACACGATTATCTTAGAAGGTGCCATCGCTGATGATTTTTTAAAAGAACTTATAGATCATTCCTATGATTTAATCATTCAAAGTCTACCTAAAAAAGTGAGATTAACTTTTGAAGAATAAACTCTAAATGGCTAAAAAATAGATTAGATTTGAAATCCTAAAAGCAATCCTAATGAATATTGAGAAACAGCTAAAGCAAAGAAGCCAAAACACTTGTGAGCTATGTAAACAAACAGAGAATTTACAAGGTTATACTTTAGAGCCAGCCACAGAAGCCTCTCTAGATTATAGTTTGTTGATGTGTTCTACTTGTCTTTCGCAAATGAATCAGAGCAATTTAATTGAAGCAAATCACTGGAGATGCCTAAACGATAGTATGTGGAGTGAGCATCAAGCAGTTCAAATTGCCTCTTGGCGCATGTTACATCGTTTAAAAAAAGAAGGTTGGCCGCAAGATCTTTTAGATATGATGTACTTAGACGAAGCCGCTTTAAATTTTGCAAAGGCTTTAGGTGACGATCAAGATGAGGAAGATAAAATAATTCATAGAGATGTTAATGGCGCCGTACTTCAAGCAGGTGATTCTGTGGTGTTAATTAAAGATCTTAAAGTTAAAGGGTCGAGTATGGTGGCAAAGCAAGGTACAGCGGTTAGAAGAATTGCCTTAGATCACGACAATGAAAAGTATATAGAAGGTAAAGTTGACGGCACTCAAATTGTTATCATTACAGATTATGTGAAAAAAATATAAAAAACGATAAATAGCGCCTATAAATTTGGCTATTTATTAAGAATACCTTAATTCAGAATTAACACCTTAGAAAATAGTAAGTATTAAATTTGTAGCAGATTAATTTTGAGTTAGTAAGTTTTAGCCGGTCATAGAAATATGGCTGGCTTTTTTTATACATTATTGGTCTTATCTAAAGGCCAAAGGTGTTTTGTTTTTAAGAAGTTTAAATTGCCTGTTAAAATTAGAGATGTTGTTAAACCCAGATAAAGTGGCAACTTCAGATATGGTAAGATCCTTATTCTTTTGTAATAACTTCACAGCATGTTCTATTCTAATTTCGTTTAAAAATTGAACATAAGTTTTATTGGTACGTTGTTTAAAATACTTACAAAATCCGTTGGGACTTAAATGAGCGACTGCCGCAATTTGATTTAGACTAATGGGTTCATGAAAATGATTCAAACTGTATTCAAAAACATTTTGCATTCTGTGCCCTTCAAGATCAGTATAATTTTTAGGATAAGTAAAAGATGATAATAGAACTTTTTCTGCCAGATTAATGGTGTTTAATATTTTAAATAGCCCAATAAATTGCTCGAGTTTAGACGCTTTTCTAATCTGCTCAAAATAGGAGGTAATTTTTTTTCGGTGGCTTATAACTTTAAAGCCTTTTTCAGAAGCGTGAAAAAAATGGTTTATTTTTTCGAGTTCTTTCAGCTTAAAAAAATGGGCGCCAAAAGAATCTTCGCTAAAGAATAAGGAATACATTTTAGAAGGTTCTGAAACACTAGAGTCACTTTTAAAAACATGAGGTAAATAACTTCCTATTACAATAAGATCATTGCTTTGGTAATCGTTTACCGTGTCGCCTATAATCAATGTGCCTTCACCACTAACAACCCAACTAATTTGTATTTCTTTATGCTGATGTAATTTATCATAAAAAGAATGAACATGATCTTCTTGATAAATGAACGATGCATCTTTTGGTTTAGGAATACTAAACGGATAAACTTTCATTGATAAAATATTAGTCTATAAATGTATTAAAAACTTTTTAATGGATAAAATAATATCAATATTGGATAAAAACCTCATATATTATTTTAATACAGTCACTTAATTTTGTGATAAAAATCAGAATTATGAAATTTCAATGGAATGGCGTAATGCCAGCAGTCACTACTAAATTTACAGATCAAGATACTTTAGATTTGGTTAATTTTAAGGTAAATATTAAGGCTCAGTTAGAGGCGGGAGTTAATGGTATTATTTTAGGAGGTACTTTAGGCGAAGCAAGTACTTTAACAGATCAAGAAAAGAGAATATTAGTTCAAGAAACTGTTAAAATAGTAAATGGTGAGGTACCTGTAATTATTAATATAGCCGAGCAATCTACTAAAGATGCAATTGCTCAAGCTCGTATTGCCGAAGAAGATGGCGCTAACGGACTAATGATGCTACCACCTATGCGTTATAAGGCAGATGATAGAGAAACCGTCACTTATTTTAAGAAAGTAGCTCAGAGCACCACTTTACCTATCATGATTTATAATAATCCAGTAGATTATGGCATCGAAGTAACATTAGATATGTTTGAAGAATTGTTGGCCGAATGTCCTAATATTCAGGCGGTCAAAGAATCTACTAGAGATATTTCTAATATCACGCGTATAAAAAATAGATTTGGTGATAGGTTGGCAATATTATGTGGAGTTGACACTTTAGCTTTAGAAAGTATTTTGCTTGGCGCGGATGGCTGGGTAGCAGGTTTAGTTTGTGCCTTTCCAGCGGAAACTGTGGCCATATGTAATTTAGCTAAGGCCGGCAGAATAGAAGAGGCCATAGCTATTTATAGATGGTTTTTACCATTGTTAGAATTAGATATTAACACTAAATTAGTACAAAATATAAAACTAGCAGAAGTCGCTACCGGGATTGGCACAGAAAATGTAAGAGAACCAAGACTACCATTGGTTGGAGAGGAACGTCAAAACGTTTTAAGGATTATCGAAGATAGCTTAAAATCAAGACCAATGTTACCCGATTACAAAAATTTGGTAGCCATA